>DATGIY010000465.1:0-3706 GCA_035295475.1 Terriglobales bacterium | reverse complement strand
AGAGCGCTTACCAGGTGCTCAACAGCCTGGCCAGCGTTTACATCGACAAGCACAAGGAAGTGCACCATCCCGCGGGCCAGTTCGGCTTTTTCGATCACCAGGTGCTGGAGGCGCAGAAACAGCTGCAGACGGCGGAAGATCAGCTGCGCAAGTTTCCGGCTCAGACGGGGACCGCCAATCCCACGCTGGGGCGGGATATCACCCTGCAAAAGCTGAACGACTTCAACGCTTCTCTGGGACAAAGCCGCGTGTCCATAGCGGAGAACCAGAAGCGGATTGCAGCCCTGGAGGATCTGGAAAAGACCACGCCGGCACGGCTGACCACACAAATGCGCAACGCGGACGATGCGCCGGTTCTGGAGCAAATGAAGGCGACGCTGCTCAATCTGCAGTTGAAGGCCAGCGACTGGTCCTCAAAATATCAACCTGACTACCCTCCCCTGCAAGAAGTTAATAAGGAAATTGCCGAAACCCAGGCCGCGATCCAGGCGGAAAAACAGCTGAAAGACGTAACCACGGACCAGAACCCGGCCTATCAGTGGGTCGATTCCGAACTGGTAAAGGCCAAGGCGGACCTGCAGGGCGATGAGGCCCGCGCTGCCGAGACCGAAGCCGTGATTCGCCGCACGCTGGCCGATGCGGAGAAGCTGGACGTACAGGGCATCGAGCAGCAGGATCTGCTGCGCAATGCCAAGGCCGCGGAAGAGAATTACCTGCTTTATCTTCGCAAGCGCGAGGAAGCCCGCATTACCGACGCCCTGAACCAGAACCGTATCCTGAACGTAGCGATGGTTGAGAGCCCGCATATCCCCATGCTGCCCGCCCACTCGCTCTCTTTATTCGCCCTTTTGGGACTGCTTCTGGCCATTACCGTAACCACGGGAATGGTCTTCTCCATCGAGTATTTTGACCCGACATTCCGAACCCCAGCCGAGATCGAGAGCACTCTCAACCTTCCGGTTTTGGCGGCGGTGCCCATGCAGTTCTTGCCTTTCCACGCCAACGGCCACAGCAACGGAAATGGCAATGGGAATGGGAACGGAAATGGAAATGGACACAGAAACGGACACCATGTCGCGGACGCCAAGCCGGCGGATGCCGAGACAAAACAGACGGCGGAATAACACTTCAGAACCCTTCGAGGACCCATGAGCAGAAATTTTGAAGTCTTACAAAAACTGGAATTGGAACGGGAGAAAGAGGAGCAGCAGCGGGCAGCTTCGGGGTCGGTGAGGATGGCTGCCGCTGTCACTGCGCCACCCCTGCAGGATAGCGCCGCCGGATCGGTGCTGTTGACCATGGAGAACCCTTCCCGCGATCAATTAACCAATCTCACCCAGCGCCTGTTTCTGGCCGCTGGCGGCCCACGGGTGGTGATATTTTCCGGGCTGCAGCGCGAGGTAGGCTGCAGTTGGGTGGCGGGCCGAACAGCCCAGCTTCTCGCGAGTCAGGTCGGCGCCTCTGTTTGCCTGGTGGACGCCAACTTCCGTTTTCCGACTCTGCATGACTCCTTCTCCATCCCGAATCACCATGGCTTGGCAGACGCGGTGTTCGACGCCAGCCCGGTGCGGACGTTTGTACGGCAGATTGCCTCGCCTAACCTCTGGCTGCTGAGCTGCGGATCCCCGGAAAAACTAAGCCAGGCAACCGCGGCGTCGGAAGTATTGCGCACCCGCCTCAATCAGGTGCGCGGAGAATTTGATTACGTCATCATCGACACCCCTCCCTTGAACCAATACAGCGATGCCATGTCCCTGGCATCGGCGGCGGACGGAATTGTGCTGGTGGTGAAGGCCAACACCTCGCGGAGGGATGCGGCGCAAAAAGTCATGCGGGACGCCAAGGTAGCCAATTTGCGAATCCTGGGGGCGGTACTCAACCAGCGCACCTATCCGGTTCCACAGGCAATTTACGACAGACTCTAACCAGGCTGCCGCCGCCAGGCGGCCCGACGACCACTCTAACCCGCATCTTGAGGGAGGCCGGCACGCGAAAACTACACATTTCGTCTGGCGTTTTCCTGGCCCTGGCGGTAGGTCTGCTTTTTACATCTCTGCGGGCGCAGCCACCGCAGGCATCAGGCTCAAGCACGCCGCTCACCCCTACAGTAATTCCTGCCTCCAGCCATGCGCTCTCCGGACCAATGAGCAAGGCACAGCCGAGTTCACTGCAACTCACAAACCAGAGCCTGAGCGCCCAGGCGTCCGGCCTGAGCACGAAGAAGCGACTACTTCCCATAACCCAGCTCCTAAATTTCGACGGCATCGCTGACGGCAACAGCGGCTGGGTAGTGCCGGACGCTAACGGAGCTCCGGGGGCGACGCAATACGTTCAATTCGTAAACGATCGCTACGCGGTTTACGACAAGAGCACAGGAGCCCTTATCGCCGGTCCCACGACCGGCAAGGCATTGTGGAAGAATCTGGGCGGGCCCTGCGCCGCCAACAACAACGGTGACATTATTGCCAACTACGACAAGCTGGCGGGGGTGTGGGTCCTCACCCAGTTTGCTTCCGGCAATGGACAGTTTTACCAGTGCTTTGCCGTCTCTACGACTTCGGATGCCACCGGCAGCTTCAATCTGTATGCCTTTCCGATCAGCACCTACTGGCCCGATTACCCCAAAATGGGAGTCTGGCCGGACGGCTATTACATGAGTTGGAACCTGCAGAATCAGGCGAAAGGCTATGCCCTGGTGGCCCCACAGGTGTGCGCGTTTGACCGCGTCAACATGCTGGCGGGCAATCCCGCGACCTCGGTGTGTTTTCAACTCAGTTCATCGTACAGCAGTCTTCTGCCCGCCGATCTGGACGGGACAATCGCCCCTCCCTCGGGATCGCCGAACTATCTTTTGAACCTGGACGCGAATTCCGTGGATCTGTGGCAATTCCACGCGGATTTTCAGACTCCCTCCAATTCCTACGTCAACGGACCTACCAACATACCGGTCAATGCCTTTACGGAATCGTGCGGCGGACATGTGTGCGTCCCGCAGCCAAACACAACGCAAAAGCTGGATAGTATCGCGGATCGGCTGATGTATCGCCTGGCGTATCGCAATTTTGGCGACCATGAATCACTGCTAGCCAATCACACCGTGGGATCGCCCGCCGGGGTTCGCTGGTATGAGATTCGCGATCCTGGAGGCGTACCTACCGTTTACCAGCAGGGCACAATCAATCCCGACAGCAGCTGGCGTTGGATGGGAAGCATTGCCATGGATAAGATGGGCAATATTGCGGCCGGGTTCAGCCTCTCCAGCCGATACATATTTCCCTCGATCAACTATGCAATCCACCTCAGCACGGATCCTCTGGGAACGATGAGCGGCGGAGTCAGCGTGATTCGCGGTACGGGTTCACAGACCGGCAAAGGACGGTGGGGTGACTACACGGCAATGACCGTGGATCCCACCGACGACTGCACCTTCTGGTACACGAACGAATATCTGGCTTCCAATGGCTCCTTCAACTGGAGAACGCGCATTGCCTCGTTCAAATTCAATAACTGCAACTGAAGCGAGGTAGGCGGAACGTGGTTGGCATGCACTCCCGCAGAATGCCGCTTGTGATGATCACCCTTCTATGTCCACAATCCAGGTAGCAACGCAAATTCCCGAACGGAGTTCCAGCAAGAAGTTCATTCTGCTTTGCCTGCTCGTCGCCGGCGTGGTGCTGTCGGCGCTGCAGTTCGTCCCGGAAGCGAC
>DATGIY010000464.1:0-5197 GCA_035295475.1 Terriglobales bacterium | reverse complement strand
CCGGTCCTCAATGCCACGCAGAGTGTGCGTAATGGCGCTCACGGTCTATAATCGCCAATTCGCCCAGGCACAATGCGGATCCTCATACTCAGTGACATTCACAGCAACCTGGAAGCGCTGGACGCGTGTTTTTCGGAAGCGCCCGCGCACGATGTAGTTGTAAACCTGGGCGACATCGTGGGTTATGGCGCCAGTCCCAACGAAGTGATCGATCGTTCCCGTCGGATGGGTCAGCTGTTTGTGCGCGGCAACCACGATAAAGCCGCCTGCGGATTGATGGATCTCACGGACTTCAATCCTGTCGCCGGGATGGCCGCTTTGTGGACGCGCGACCACCTTACTCCCGAAAATCTGGAGTGGTTGCGTCAGCTGCCCCAAGGGCCGGTCCGGGTAGACGAATCCCTTGACGCACAGTTCGTGCACGGATCGCCAATCGATGAAGATGAATATTTGGTAACCCTGCGCGATGCGCTTGACCCGCTGAGCTACTCCTCGGTGGCGCTCACGTTTTTCGGACACACCCACATCCAGGGCGGCTTCTGCAAGAATTGCGAAAAAAGCGTGCTGCAGCCTGTTTATCGCAGCCGGGATAAGCGCGACGCCTGCGAGGTCAAGCTGGATCCCGACACCCAATACCTTATCAATCCTGGGTCGGTGGGTCAGCCGCGCGACAGCGATTGGAGAGCGGCCTTTGCCCTGTTTGATACGGACGCTTACGAACTCACTTTTTTTCGCGTGCCTTACGACGTACAGCTGGCGCAGAAGCGCATCCTGGAAGCCAACTTGCCCCAGCGCCTGGCACAACGCCTGGCCATTGGCCGCTGACCTCTGGAGCCTAAGCATCAATTTGTGACCATGCCTCCTCGCCCCTGGAAACCCCGCCGCAACCCACCGCCTGCCGCGTCCCCCGAACTGTTCCCCAGCGGGCATGGCAGCCCTCCTACCGACTACCTGGTGGCGCACATTGATGGCGGGGCGCGCGGGAATCCCGGTCCGGCCGGCTATGGCGTAGTGATGGAATCCCCAGATGGCCGGCGCGTCGCCGGCCTCAGCGAGTACCTGGGACATCGCACCAATAACTATGCCGAATATCGCGGACTGCTGGCCGCCCTGGAATACGCCTTGGCGCACGGGCCGAAAGCGCTCAAGGTGATCAGCGACTCCGAGTTGATGGTGAGGCAGATGCGCGGTGTGTACAAGGTGAGAAACCCTGTTCTGCTCGAGCTCTATCAAAAAGCGCAACAGCTGGTCCGGCAGCTGACCTGGTTCGAGATTGGACACGTTTTACGGGAGCACAACCGGGAGGCCGATAGCCTGGCCAACGAAGCCATGGACCGGGGGCAAGGGCGGGCGAAGTGATTTCCCGCCAGACATGCCGTTTTCAACGATGTACCCCAAGCCCTCCACATCTGAGGAACGGGATCTGCTCACGAGGCAAGGGAATGAGGAAACGTTCAACGCTGTTTTTCGTTCTGCTATCGGTTCTGGCCAGCGCCACGCTGGCTTTGGCGCAGCCGCGGCCAGCCCTGGAAACACTGATCAACTCGCTGGCCGCCACGCAGACATATAGCCAGGTGGCAATCTCGCCCGACGGCACTCGTGTCGCCTGGTCGCAATGGGAGCACGACGCTTGCGGCAGACCCACCTGGAACAGCGCCATTTACGTCGCTCAGCTGGCCAATCCTTCGCCCCGGCAGCGCGTCACCGCTGGAAGCCAAAACAGCAGTTATTCGGAGCGTGAGATAGCCTGGTCGCCCGACGGCACTCAGCTGGCATTCCTGTCCAACGCTTCCGGTCAAACCCAGCTTTTCGTTGCCGACGTTTCCGATAAAAACAGGGCCAAACCGCCCACCCAGCTCACCAATCTGACCGGCTATCTCGCTTCCCCCAGCTGGTCGCCAGACGGCAAGACCATCGCGTTTTTGTTTACCGAGAACGCGCCTCGTGCCGCCGGACCGCTCATGCCGATGACGCCGGAAACAGGTGTGGTCGACAGCAAAATCTACGAACAACGGCTGACCACCGTAGATCTGGAATCACATCAGGTGCGGCAGCTTTCGCCCGCCGACATGTATGTCTACGAGTACGACTGGGCGCCGGACGGCAGGAGCTTCGCCGTTACCGCCGCCCACGGCGAGGGCGATAACAACTGGTATATAGCTCGCCTGTACACGCTTGCACTCGACGGCCAGATGCACGAGGTTTATCGGCCTCCGGAGCAAATGGCGCAACCGCACTACTCTCCCGATGGCAAATTCATTGCTTTTATCGCCGGTATCATGAGCGATGAAGGCGCCACCGGCGGCGACATCTATACCGTGCCCGCAACCGGCGGCCAGGCCCGCGACCTTACGCCGGGCATTAAGGCTTCTCCAAATTGGCTGGTGTGGTCCTCGACCCAGGACATTCTATTCACCGAGAATCTGGACGGACGCCTGGGCGTGGCCAACATCAATTTGGTCACCGGCAACGTGGAAACCCGTTGGACAGGCTCGGAAACAATCGGTTCCGGCGCCTGGGGCGACTTTGCGCTTTCCTTGTCCAAAGATCAGAAGCAAGCGGCCGTCATTCGGCAATCTTTTTCCCAGCCACCGGAAATCTGGGCCGGCCTTATCGGCTCCTGGAAGCAAATCACCAATGCCAATCAAAACCTGCATGCCAGCTGGGGCGCAGTGAAGGACATTCACTGGAGTAATGGCGGACAGCACGTCCAGGGCTGGTTGATGTTTCCCGCCGACTACAACCCTGGGCGCCGTTACGGGCTGGTGGTCGACGTTCATGGCGGCCCCGCCTGGGCGCATGTGCCGACCTGGCCGGAAACTTTTTTCAACACTTCCCTGCTCTCCAGCATGGGCTACTTCGTGCTTTATCCCAATCCGCGTGGAAGCTACGGCCAGGGAGAAGCGTTCACGCGCGGCAACATCAAGGATTTCGGCTATGGCGATTTTCACGACATCCTCGCCGGTGTTGATCAGGTTGTAAAAGACTTCCCGGTGGATAACAACCGCGTGGGCATAACCGGCTGGAGCTATGGCGGATATATGACCATGTGGGCGGTAACCCAAACCAACCGTTTTCATGCCGCCGTCTCCGGCGCGGGACTCTCTGATTGGCTGAGCTACTATGGGGAAAACGACATCGTCCGCTGGATGACGGCTTACTTCGGCGCCAGCGTGTACGACAATCCGCAGGTGTATGCGCGCAGCGCGCCCATGACGTTCATCAAGAACGTGAAGACGCCCACCCTGGTCTTGGTGGGCGAGCGCGACGGGGAATGTCCCGCGCCGCAGTCGCGGGAATTCTGGCATGCCCTCAGAACCTTCGGCGTCCCCACTCAATTTGTTGTCTATCCCGGTGAAGGACACTTCATTGGCAGCCCCGAACACCAGCTCGACATTTTGCGGCGCACGGTACAGTGGTTCGACAAGTACTTGGGCGAGAAGTGAGGAATAACGGTCATTATGGCGGAACGCTCCATCGCGGTGTTCGACTTGGGCGGCGTGCTCATCGATTGGAATCCCCGTTACTTGTATCGCAAGCTCTTCAACGGTGACGAGGAAACCATGGAACACTTTCTCAGCACGATCTGCACCCCCTCGTGGAACGCACAACAGGACGCCGGACGAACCTTTTCCGATGCCTGCGCCTTATTGAAAACCCGTTACCCCGCCCAGGCGCACCTAATTGACGCCTGGTTCGACCGCTACGATGAGATGCTGGCCGGGCCAATTCACGGGACAGTTGACATTCTGAAAACCTTGCTGCATCAAGGCGTTCCTGTGTACGCCCTCAGTAACTGGTCGCTCGAGACCTTCCCTTGCGCGCAAAAACGATTTGGGTTCTTGCAATGGTTCCGCGGAATTTTGCTTTCCGGCGAGGTCAAGCTCCTGAAACCCGACCGCCGCATCTATGAGATTTTTCTCAATACTTATGGCGTCGATCCTCGCCGCGCCGTCTACATTGACGATGTGAAAGCAAACGTAGAGGGAGCGGCGGCCTTGGGCATGCACGGCATTCTATTCACGAATCCTGCCGCGCTTGACGCCGAGTTGCGGAAAGTTGGATTGCTGGCCGCAGAGTCAGCATCCGGCTGAACCCGAGCATGGTGTAACCTATGGCTAGCGGCTACATCTGTGGGGTAGAGCGCTAACCAATGATCCAGCGGCTGATTGCGCAAGGCGTGCTGCTCGCAATGCTTACGGGCATGTTTGCGCCCCTGGCCACGGCGGCTGCCCTGCCGCACGCCTGCTGCCTGCGTCACCAGCAGCACTGCCGCATGCCCCACGATGCCGGCTTCAGCAGCCGCAGCTGTTGTCACCAGTGCTGCCGGTTTCTGGCGGTTTTCACCGCGCTGTTTACGCCCGCCCCTGCCGCGAGTCACCGTGGGTTGTTAGCATCTGCCCTAGTCGTAAGTGATCTCCCAACCCCACGGCCTCATCCCGCCATGTTGGGGCGCCCGCAACGCGCTCCTCCTCACGCCTCCTGATCCCGTAAGCCAATCGAAGATGAGCCCGAGTGGTCTGTGTTCCGGACTGTTTAGGAACGCACCCAACTGCTCGTGTCGGAGGCAAATGAAAGTTTTGCGCACAATCTTGGGCGGCAGCATGCTGCTGGCCGTAGTGGCCGGCGCTAGCATCTTTGGCACTGTACGCGGCCTGGTACATGATCCGCAACATCGCCCGGTACAGGGCGCGCAGGTCACGATTAGGGCTCAGGGAACACAGTGGTCCCAGACCGCGTCCAGCAACGGCCTGGGAGAGTTTCAGTTCAACACCGTCCCGGCGGGCCGTTACCTGATCAGCGTGAGCGCTCCCGGATTCAAATCCCAGTCGCTGAAGGTTGCGATCAATTCCGGCAATGCCGTGAACGTGCATTTCGCGCTCGCCCTGGCCGCGGTCTCGGAAGAAGTCCAGGTCACGGCTACGCCGGAGGAGATAGGTCCACAGTCTTCCACCACGGTCAGCGTTGTGCACCAGGAACAGATCGCGAACACGCCCGGCGCGGACCAGAGTAACAGCTTGTCCATGGTCACCGACTACGTTCCTGGCGCGGTCATGGCGCACGACCAGTTGCACGTGCGCGGCGGGCACCAGATCACCTGGCTCTTGGATGGCATTCCCGTACCCAACACTAATATCGCCAGCAATGTGGGCCCGCAATTCGATCCCAAGAACATCGATGAACTGGAAGTGCAGCG
>DATGIY010000463.1:0-5608 GCA_035295475.1 Terriglobales bacterium | reverse complement strand
TGCGAGACGGCGGGGGTGCTGGGACCAGTGGTCAGCGTCGTTGCTTCCATAGCGGCAGGCGAGGCCTTAAAGCTGCTGGCAGGAGCGCGGGAGACGTTGCGCAAGACCCTCTTATCCTGGGACAGCTGGAATAACGGAATTTCGGAGCTGCGCATGGGGAGTCCCAAAGCAGATTGCCGCTGCTGTGGCCGGCGGGACTTCGTGCACCTGGCGGGGGAAGGGCGGCCCCCGATCACGCTTTGCGGGCGCAATTCCGTGCAGATCCATGAACGCCGCCGGCCGGTGGATTTCAACGCCATGAGCGAGCGGCTGAAGCCACACGGCACCGTGCGGCACAATGAATTCGTGCTCAAGTTCTGGCACGAACCCTACGAAATGACCCTGTTTCCCGATGGTCGGGCGATCATCAAGGGGACCGCAGATACGGCGATAGCCAGAAGTCTATATGCCCGTTATATAGGAAGTTAGTGACTTTTTGACAAGAAATACTTTAAGATTTGGGCGGAAGCCGGTCAACCAGCCGGCCGGAGGAACATATGGGTCGCGGTCTTCTCGCGGGAGCCGTCCTTTTTTTGAGTTTTGCGGTTGGGCAAGTCTGGGGGCAGGTTTGGGTGACCAATACCGGATTTGCCAGCGACCGGCTGATGTGGAACGAGTTTAACTATCCAGTCGTGAGCACCCCCATTCTGAGTCTCAACTCGGTATCGCCTTCCCCGGTGGGAGCCAGCAATGCCACACCGGGCAACGTGGCGGGCGCGACCAATGCCACTTTATCCATCTCAAACATGGGGTTGAGCAGCACAGCGAATATGGTGCCGCCCAGCGTTCCCCTGGTGAGCGTGAGCGGGCAGCCGACTGTGGTCGGAGCAACCACATCGGTGGCAGGTCCGCGACCCTTCGTTCCCCTGGCAAGCGCCCGGCGACACTTCGTGATGGAGCGCCGAATGCACCGTGAGCGCGGCATGACGATGGCAAGGAATGAGGCTCCGGCGCTGATCAATACCGGGGCGGCAGTTTTCGATGACGCCCACCGGATTCCGGTCCGTCCGGAAGACCTGGCGCGGGCGGCGGCAGCAAGCCGAGCGTGGGAGCAGGCGCATCCTGCCAAGCGGGTCTATACGAATCAGGATGTGGACCGGATCCATCAGCAGGAAGCGAATCGGCCGGCCACCCAGATACCACCGGCGAAGCAATAGAGAAGGTTTCGAGGTTCGAGTTTCAAGTTTCAGCCTGCGCGGGTTTGAAAGTTGAAACTCGAACTGGAAAACCGCGGTGATCCTTGTCACACCCACGATTTGCCACCATCTGATATCCTCTGCTGTCATTTGCCTCCAAAGAGAAGTTCAACTTGACCAACAACGTCGCTGTTGCTGAAGTCGCCGCCCGGCCCGAGCCTTCCCGACTTTATCGCTGGATAGTGCTGATGTTCATCAGCCTGGCCATGCTGGGGAATTACTACGTCTACGACTGCATTGCCCCGGTGGCCGATTTGCTGGTCAAACAGCTGCATTTCAGCGACGCCAACATTGGCCTGCTACAGGCGATCTACAGCATGCCCAACGTGTTCATGGTGCTGATTGGGGGAGTAATTGTGGATCGCATCGGCACCCGCAAGGCGATCTTCATATTTGGCGTGTTGTGCCTGCTGGGCGCGGGAATCACCGTAACCTCGCCCAAACTGCCGGTAATGGCCTCCGGCAGGCTGGTATTCGGGATAGGAGCGGAATCACTGATTGTGGCCGTGACCACGGCGGTGGCCAAGTGGTTTCGCGGCAAAGAGCTAAGCTTTGCCTTCGGCATTAATTTGATGATCGCGCGGCTGGGCACCTGGCTGGCGCAAAATTCTCCCACCTGGGCGCAGCCCGCGTATAACAACTGGCGCAATCCCCTGCTCATCGCGGTGGGTTTCGGCACGTTGTGCGTAATCGGTGCGGTTCTGTACTGGTTTTTCGAGGTCAGGGCCGAGCGGAAGTATTCACTGGGCCAGGCGGGTTCCAGCGACAAGGTGGTGTTTGCCGATATATTTAAATTCGGCCGATCTTACTGGTACATCGTAGGCCTCTGCATCGTCTTCTACTCGGGGATCTTCCCTTTTGAGACCTTTGCTATCAAGTTCTTCATGGACGCGCACCACACCAGCCGCGAGCTGGGCGGGTTCCTGGTCAGCATCCTGACAGCATTTACCATGTTCGGCACACCCGCTTTTGGGCTGTCTGCCGACAAAGTCGGGAAACGCGCGCTGCTGATGATGTTCGGCTCCCTGCTGCTCATCCCCGTCTACCTGATGATGGCCTATACGCAGGTAACTCTCTACGTGCCCATGGCCATGATGGGAGTAGCGTTCTCGCTGATTCCGGCGGTGATGTGGCCGTCGGTGGCCTACATCGTGGGGCAGTCGAAGCTGGGGACGGCCTATGGCCTGATGACCATGATCCAGAATATCGGGCTGGCGGGTTTTAATCTGCTGATTGGCTGGGCGAATGATCACGCGCACGCCAGCGCGGCCAACCCCAATGGCTATCGCCTGGGCATGTGGATTTTTTCCATTCTGGGATTGGTGGGAATGACTTTCGCCTTCCTGTTACGGCAGCGCGAAACCGGACCCCACGGCCACGGCCTGGAAACAATAACGCCAAAAGCTGCCTAACTGTCGCCGTTGGGCTGGCCAAAACATGCAAATCCCGACGTTGCCGATTCTGTCTCCGAGGTGTGGAAGTAGGAAATCAGGAGCAGTAAAGTGGGCGGCGCGGTGCCACTGTTAGGCGCACCCATTCCCTAGTAAGCCGTGAGCTATCTTCCACCTACCCGCAACCACGGGCCTGGTTTCGGGTTGATGTGCACAGGGCCGACCGCGCAGGAGCGACGTACGTTGGCCCCGGGGTTATAGAATGCATATTTCCCGCCCCTGCCGGGGCGCCAAGGTATGTACCTGAGTTTGGCGTGTGGCGTGCAAGCCATACAACGAACAGCTACTTAGCCGCATCACAAAGAATGCGGCCTGAAAAAGGCGAATTGACACAAGCAAAGAAAACACTGGTACCAGGCCTCACCGAAGCCGATGCCATTGACCGGGCAAAGCGGGGGGACGCGGAATCGTTCGAGGCTCTCTACGGCATGCACAAGCGGCGTGTATATTCGCTGTGCCTGCGCATGACGGGCAACACGGCAGAAGCCGAGGATCTGACGCAAGAAGCGTTCCTGCAGCTCTACCGCAAGATTGCTACTTTTCGCGGTGAATCGGCGTTCTCCACCTGGCTGCACCGGCTGGCGGTAAACGTGGTGCTTATGCACCTGCGCAAGAAAGGCTTGCCGGAAGTCTCGCTGGAGGAAAGCCTGGAACCGCAGGAAGACGGGCCCAAGAAGGACATAGGAGCGCGCGACAATGTGCTGGCGGGCTCCATTGACCGGGTTAACCTGGAGCGGGCGATTGAGAGCCTGCCTCCGGGCTACCGCATCATTTTCGTGCTGCATGACATCGAAGGCTATGAGCACAATGAAATTGCCGAAATCATGGGTTGTTCCATCGGCAACAGCAAGTCGCAATTGCACAAAGCGCGCATGAAATTGCGCGACCTCCTCAAGACGAGCAGAGCCGAAAAGGCCACCAGGAACTGAGGATAAGGGAAACCGGGGGGAAGGAGCTTATGACCTGCGCCGAATTTCAAGCGGTTCTGCCATACATCATCGATAACGGCGGCAACGCCGAACAGCAGGAGCACCTGCGGAACTGCGAGGTGTGTTCCGGCCTGGTGAACGATCTCAAGTACATCGCCGAGCAAGCCAAGCTGCTGGTGCCGATGATGGAACCGCCGAAGAAGGTCTGGGATGGGATTAAGACGTCGTTAGAGCAAGAAGGCCTGGTTAAAGACAGCGCCAGGGGGAGTCTTCTAAGTTCCAGCGCGCGCACTCGATGGGGACCTTCTAACTGGCTGCTACCCATAGCGGCGGCCCTGCTAGTAGCGGTGGGATTGTTTTACTATCACAACAACATCGCGGAGCGGCAGGCGCCCACGGAGGCCAATTCCGCCATGGCCGGAGATACGGCTAACGTGGCGGGCTCCTCGGCGACCGCCGTGCAATCCGCCAGCATGGGGAACGAACAGGACCGGCAGATTCTTTCCGAAATCGCCAGCCATGCGCCCAGCCTCAGCCAGGCCTACCAGGAGGACCTGCAGCGCGTAAACGCCTACATCGCAGACGCGCAGGGGATCGTGGCCAGGAATCCGGACGACGAAGACAGCCGCCAGGCGCTGATGGAGGCATACCAGCAAAAAGCCATGTTGTATAACATGGCTATGCGGCACTCGTTGCCCTGAGGTCCGGGCCGAGTGGCTGGACAGGAGGAAGCGGGACGCGCCCGCGGGGCGGGGGCAATCCAAGATTATGATGAGCATGCCGCGCGGTTTCTACTGGGTAGTGATGCTGGCCAGTTGCACCGCCTTGGGAGCGGCCGCTCAGAGCAAGAAGGAGTTTCACTACACGCTGGGCCCGCATGCCGCGATTAACCTGGTGAACCAATTTGGCGGCGTTACAGTAGTCCCTGGCCCGGAAGGACACGCGGACATCACCGCCCTCCTGCACTCCAAAAAGATCGAAGTCGATGCCGTGCAACGCGGCAGCCGGCTGGAATTGCGCACACACTTCCTGCAAAACGCCAGTCCAGCCGAAGGGCAAGTGGACTATGAACTGCACATCCCGGCTGACACCTCACTAACGGTTCGCTCCACCAGCGGTCCCATTTCAGTGGAAGGCATCAATGCGGACATGACGCTGGAGGGCGATACCGCCCAGATCACCGTCCGGCAGGTAAATGGCGGGCACATTCATGCCCGCACCCTGAGCGGACCGATCCGCCTGCAAGATGTGAAACACGGCGACGTAGAAGTGGTCTCAGTGAGCGGGCCGGTCACGTTGACCAACACCGACGGTCACATGCTCACCATCAACACCACGGACGGCAAGATAACCTACACCGGCGACTTCGGAGATAGCGGCGAGTACGTGCTGGCCAATCATTCGGGCGATATTGACGTTACGTTGCCGGCCAGCGCTTCCGTGGATATCACCGCGACCTCCGAAAAAGGCACGGTGAGCAATGACTTTCCTTTCCATCCGGTGCCCCACAGCGCCTTTTCCACAACCCAGGGAAAATCGTTTGCGGGAACGGCCAACGCCGGGTCGTCCTCGGTCCGGCTGCGCTCCTTCAGTGGTAGAATCCACGTTAAGAAACAGTAAACAACGGGTTTCCGCGGTTTCGAATTTGCGGGTGGCGTGTACCCAGCGGGAGCGGATGGAACGGGGTCGCCCGTCCTGAATGAAGCGAACCGTCAGCAGAAATACCTCGACTACTGGAAGCCAAGCATCCGATGCGCACAAGCATGTGCCGACGCGATCGGTATTCCTGGCCGGCTTCATGGGGGCAGGCAAAACCTGTGTGGGAGAGTACCTGGCCAAGGAACTGGGCTGGCGCTTCATCGATCTGGACGCAAATATTGAAGCCCGGGAGAAGCGCGCCATTGCGGCAATTTTTCGCGAGTCCGGCGAGGCCGAGTTCCGGCGGGTGGAACATGAAGAACTGCGTCGGGCAATGCGGGAGCTGAACTCAGAT
>DATGIY010000462.1:0-2951 GCA_035295475.1 Terriglobales bacterium | reverse complement strand
CCGCAGCCGGTGATGGCGACAGTCTTAGCGGCAATTTCGCCGGCCAGCACGGTGTGCACGGCATTGCCCAGGGGATCGAGGATGGAGGCGTATTCCTGGGGGATATCGGGATCGAGCTTCCAGATATTGGACTCGGGAATGCGCACATACTCGGCGAAGGCGCCATTTTCATCGACGCCGATGATCTTCACGAATTGGCAGATGTGAGCCTCGCCGGTGCGGCACTGCAGGCATTTGCCGCAGGCGACATGCATTTCGGCGGAAACGAAGTCGCCTTCCTTGACGCTGGTGACCTCGGCGCCTACCGCCGCCACCTCGCCGCAGAATTCGTGTCCGGGGATGAGCGGCGGGTGAATGCGGCGCTGTGCCCAGGGATCCCAGTTATAGATGTGCAGGTCGGTGCCGCAAACGGAAGCGACTTTGACCTTGACCAGGACATCGGTCAAGCCGATCTGGGGGATAGCGACATCGCGAACTTGGGCGCCCGGCTTAGGCTCGGGCTTCACCACGGCCAGCATGGTTGCCGCCATTCAGGTATCTCACCTTTCGTTCCTACACGCCGGGGGTTTGTGGAATGCAGCAGGAAACTCTTGATTCTAGCATTCACGGCTGATGCAAGGTACGCTCCAGGCGAGGCCCTATGGGCCACCGATTACCAACCGGGAGCCAGTCGGGCGGGGGCTTTTCCCCGCCGACAGCAGGCTGACAGGCGACAAAGGTCTTTCGTAACTTGCGAGCAGGGAAACAGGATGTTTGAATCGGGCCGAATGGAGAAGAGACCCGCAGCCCGCTATGACTTCCGCTGTGAAGCGGAATTCCGCAAACACGGCGGCAACGCCCCCCTGCGTGGCGTTCTGAACGATATCAGTCTGAGCGGCTGTTACCTCGAAACCATGATGCCGGAGCCGGTGGGCACCCAGGTTGAGGTTTCATTTCAGGTGAACGGCGTGCGCGTCAGCCTGCCCGGGGTGGTGCGCGTGGTGCATCCCAGCATGGGCATGGGTATTGAGTTCCTGCCGCTTGCCGCTGAGGCGGCCAGCGCCCTGCAAAACCTGGTGAAAGCCCAGGCCGCCGGCGCTTCCTAGAAACTTCTCTCGCCAGGCTCATTCTTCCGATCCAGTTATTTTGCTTTGGTTGCGATTTCCGGGGAAGCCCACAAAAAACGGCCCCAGCGGGGCGAATGCCGGGGCCGTTTGCGTGGTGGCGGCTGCCGTTCAGGCCGCCACGGCAGCATTCGAATCGGCGTTGGCGGCCTCCACCCGGGAGGCGGTAACCATCGCCGAGACATGGCGAGTCAAAGCTTCCAATGTGATCCGCCCTGGCAAATAGTGCCAGCGCTGCAGCTCACACCAGTAAGGTTAAACCGCGGGCGAGACGCAAGCGCATGGTGCAAGCAGAAAAATCTGGCAGACGTGCCGAATCGGGAGCCTGGAGAAACTGCAAACAATAACTATAAGGGTGTCATCAGACGCTATCCGGCTCATCAGATTGCGACGGCTTCAGGAAATGCCGGACGAGCCCACGGGCGAGGACTGGGCTTCGGCCTGTTCGCTGAGAGGCAGCCGCACGGAGATGATGGTGCCTTCGCGCAGTGTGCTGGCAGCGCGAATGGTTCCACCGTAGGCTTCCACGATGGCCTTAGCGATGGCCAAGCCCAGGCCGAAGCCGCCGGTTTCCCGGGAACGGGAGCGGTCGCCGCGGCGAAAGCGCTCGAAGATGTAGGGCAGGTCTTCGGGATCGATGCCCGTGCCCCAATCCTGCACGGAGACCACGGCATTGTCCGCCTCGCGGCTGAGGCGCAGGTGCACAGCGGCGCCCGGCGGGCTGTGCTGGATGGCGTTCTCCAGCAGGTTGACCCACACGAGTTCCAGGTCCTGGGGGTCGGCGCGCAATTCACTGCTGCCATCGCAAGCCAGTTGGACTTCCACCTCGCGCGTGCCGGCCAATGCCTTGATGCGCGCCACGGCCATCTCGCAGGTGGAGGCGAGATCGGCAACTTCGAGGCCGTGCTGCGCCCCATCCGCCGCCTGCTGTTCCGCGCGCGCCAGGCGCAGCATGCGGTCCAGCAGTTGCTCCAGGCGATCGACATCGCCCAACAGATCCAGCAGCCCGGCGCGGTATTCATGCGGCGAGCGCGGCTTCTGCAGCAGGGATTGGAAGGTGGACTTCAGAATGGCCACCGAGGTTTTCAGTTCGTGGGCGGCATCGGCCAGGAACTCACGTTGCTGAATAAACGCCTGTTCCAGGCGGCCCAACACCGTTTCGATGGCCTGTGCTAAAGGCGCGAGTTCGGAAGTCTGCAGAGCCGACTGCGGAGGACGGAAATTCCAGTTCTTGACGGAGATGCCGGCCGCCTGCGCCGCCAAATCGTGCAGGGGCCACAAGCCACGACGCACCGCCCAGGCCGCCAGCAGCCCGGTAAGCAGCAACAGGAGCAGACTGGCGCCACCCACCATCATGCCGACCTCGTCGGCGCGGCGGTTGATGTCGAGTGTGGGAGCGGCGTAGAAGACGTCCACGAATACATCGGTGTCGGAAGTGCCGGTATCGGCGTCACGAATGGAGACCTTGCGCAGGATCAGCCCGCGGTAGGGCACGCCGCCGGAGATGAAGTTCCAGTAATCATTGTGCGCGGGCTCGCCGCGGAGAAAGCTGGAATTGAAGTTCCGGGAATGAGCCTCGAATTGCCGCGCCGGGCTGATGACCTGGTAAATGTCGGGATGCGAAGCATCGAAGGGGGGTGGCGCCTCATCGTCATCGAACAACAGCCCGGGCTTGTCCGCGGGCGGGTAATAAACCAGGGCCGCGATGGCGCGCGCCTTGCCCTGCAGGCTCATATCAAAAGCGGCCAGCAACTGGCGGCGCGAATAAGTAATGCCCACCAGCACCAGGCCGATGGCCAGGAGCAATTGCGCGCCCACCACTACGGCGGTCAGGCGGCCGGTTAAAGA
>DATGIY010000461.1:0-5447 GCA_035295475.1 Terriglobales bacterium | reverse complement strand
CTGGTGAAGGAAGAGAAGGACTATGCCATCCTGACCGATATCGCCGGCGCCGAAGATCACTACGGCGACATGGACTTCAAGGTGGCAGGCACGCGCGAGGGCATTACCGCGCTGCAAATGGACATCAAGGTGAGCGGCATCACGCCGGCCATCATGGCGGAAGCGCTGGCGCAGGCGCAGCGGGGGCGCATGTTCATCCTCGATAAGATGAATGAAGCCATGCCAGAGCCGCGCTCCAAGGTATCGGCGTATGCACCACGTTTCTACACCCTGCAGATTCCGGTGGACAAGATCCGCGACCTGATCGGGCCGGGCGGCAAGATGATTCGCAGCATCATCGAGCAGACCGGGGTCAAGATCGACGTGGAAGACTCCGGGCGAGTCAATGTCGCCTCGAGCGATCAGGCGCAGGCGGCCAAGGCGCTGCAGATTATCGGCGATTTGACTGCGACGGCGGAGGTGGGCAAGACCTACCTGGGCAAGGTTTCACGCCTGGCGGACTTTGGCGCTTTCGTGGAAATCCTGCCCGGCACCGACGGACTGCTGCACATCAGCGAAGTGGCTGAGCACCGCATCAAGGACATCCGCGACGAACTGAAAGAGGGGGACCAGGTGCTGGTGAAGGTGCTTTCCATCGAAGGGAACCGCATTCGCCTGTCACGCAAGGCCATCCTCAAGGAACAGCGCGCGAAGATGGGTGGAGGCGCCGCTCCTGAGGTGCCGGAGGAACGGGCCGCCGGGAGCATGACCATCGAAGGCGGCGGCGAATACTCCGAAACGGAAGAGCACGAGCCCAACTTTAACCGCGTGGAAGCCCATCACGGCGAGGGCCGGCCGAGTGGCGGACGTGAGGGCCGTCCCGGCGGCGACCGCGGCGGGCGCGGAGGCCGGGGCCACAATGGCCGAGGCGGGCGTGGTGGAGGCCGCCGCCGGCACTGAGCCGGGGACAGCCCATCAAGTGAAGCAAGGCCGCGCCAAAGCGCGGCCTTTTTGTTTTTGTCCAATACGGCGGGGTGGATGCTGTGGCGGAGATCTAGTCGGGCAAGCCCCGCCGGCGGATGCTTCGCGAAAGTTTGCGAGTCTTTTGCAACTCGTTGCGGAGGGTACAGAGGCGCGCTCGCAGTTCTTGGGAATGAGATACGGTCGCGCTGGCAGCTTTAACGCCCGAGGCGGAGTTGATCCGGGTTTGAGCGATAAGATCGGCCAGGCGGCTAAGCAAAGCGGTCGGCCCCTCGAGGCGAGACATCACCGCGTCACAGGGCGGCGTGGTCGCATCGTCCATCTCGGCATCGGCGTCGGCTACAAGCAACAACGGAATTTCGGGCTGAGTCAGCTTGAGAGCGACAGCAGTGGCGAACCCACTGGAGGGGAAAGCGCCGGCATCCACCACGACCACATCGACTGTGCTGGAGCGGAACACTTCGGCCGCGGCATAAACATCGCTGGCATGCAGAACCGTGTAACCGTTGGCGGCGAGCAGCAGCTCCCGGGTCTGGCTGGTTCCACTGCTGAGAGAGAGCACAGTGGACATAATGCTTCGATTATCGCCCAGGTTAAGTTCCTGTCAATGCCGCGAATCCGGTGCAATCGGCTCTAATTCAGGCATTTCCGCAAGATGGCCTGTGGAAAAACTGCTCGCGAGGGCAAGATCGCGAGGCGAAAAGGGGCAGCTGACCTGACCGAAGCTCGATGTCAGTAGATATCGTTTGATATACGGGGACAACCCGTCCTTACAGACCCCTATCATCGAACGAACGAAATGGGTAAACCGAGCGTTCCCGATTCGGTGTACGACCGCCCAGCGGTGACCACGAATCATGAGAAACCCGCCATCCATTTGCCGGGAATTACGCAGCCTGCCCTCGAGCGTGGGGCTGGCGGTGGAGTGTCTGGATGGCAGTTTTTCTTTTTATCGGATTCGCGATGGCCGGCTGGAAAAGATAGATAGCCAGGAGCGTGAGTGGACCGAGGTGCGGGCGCCCGATATTCTCCAGCATCTGGTACTGCATACCCCGGTGGCGGTGTGGCTGGAGAGCCGCATGGTGCTGAAGCCGGCAGAATGGGTGAAACCTTACTTTCACACGGAGTAGGTGCGATATGTACGATTATTTGCAGCCAGGAGTAGTGGTGAAAGACCGGGCGGGCATTCGCAAAGCGATTACCCGCATTCAGGGTGAAAAAGTTTACTGGGTCTACAGCGAGCGCAGCGACCGGCGGCAGCACGCCGCCGACTATGAGCGCTTCATCGATACTCACTTTATCATTGCCGATGCGCGAACGCGCTTGCCGGAAGCGGCATAGGAAGCGTGGACGGTTTCCTCATCGCGCCGTTTGAGCTTTGAAATGGAGAGCCGTGAAGGGTACAGCTAGACCGTCGCCACAATGGCGGCGGTCCGCTTAGGGAACAGCTGGCCAATTCTCCGCATCTGCGCTCCCACGCCGCGCAGCTTCTCTTCAATCCGTTCATAGCCGCGATCAATGTGGTAGACGCGGTCAATGATGGTTTCGCCATCGGCGACCAGAGCCGCCAGCACCAGCGAAGCCGAAGCCCGCAAGTCGGAAGCCTGCACCGCGGCGGCGCTGAGCGGGGTCTTGCCGCGCACGATCGCCCTCCGCCCTTCCACCTTGATATCGGCTCCCATGCGCACCAGTTCCAACGCGTGCATGAAGCGGTTCTCGAAAATATTCTCCGTTATCACCGAACTGCCGCTGGCCTGAGTGGCGAGCGCCATGTATTGCGCCTGCATGTCGGTGGGGAAGCCGGGATACTCCTCGGTCACAACGTCGGAAGATTTGAGCTCGCCATTGCCGATGACGCGCACAGCGTCAATGCCGGGGACAACTTTGACGCCCACTTCCTCCAGCTTCTGCAGCAGAGCCTGCAGGTGGCGCGGTTCGCAGCCGGCTATGTTGAGATCGCCGCCGGTCAGGGCAGCCGCCAGGATGAAGGTTCCGGCTTCGATGCGGTCGGGAATGATGCGATGGCGAGCGCCATGCAGTTTTTCGACGCCCTGGATGCGGATAGTGGCGGTACCGGCACCTTCGATTTTGGCCCCCATCTTGTTAAGCAGGGCGGCGAGGTCAGCCACCTCCGGCTCGCGGGCACAATTCTGCAGCACGGTTTCGCCCTCCGCCAGGCAAGCGGCCATGAGCAGGTCTTCCGTGCCGGTCACGGTAATCTTGTCGAAAAAGATTTCCGCTCCGCGCAAGCGTTTCGCCTGAGCCAGCACATAGCCGTGTTCGTGCTCGATGCTGGCGCCCAGCTTCTCCAGGCCTTTGATGTGGAGATCGATAGGACGAGCGCCGATGGCGCAACCGCCGGGCAGGGAAACGCGGGCTTGCCCCGTCCGGGCCACCAGCGGGCCCAGCACCAGGGTGGAGGCGCGCATGGTCTTGACCAGTTCGTAGGAAGCTTCGGGAGCGATGAGATGGCGGCAGCAGATAGTGGTGCGATGATGCGCGCGGCCGTAGCCCAGCTCCACCTCGGCTCCCATGGCCGAGAGCAGCTTGCGAGTGGTCTCAATATCCTGAACTTGGGGGATGTTTTCCAGGATGACAGGTTCTTCCGTCAGCAAAGCGGCAGCCATGGCGGGCAGGGCTGCGTTTTTCGCTCCACTAACGCGAATGGTTCCGAGCAGCGGATTACCGCCGCGAACGACGAATTTGTCCACAGTTAGATAAGCCCCATGTCACTTTTCCGGTTTGAGAGGGTCCGGGTGTCGATCCTCATTGTAGCCAGAAGGCGGGGTCTGGCGATCAGGAAATTCACCTAGTCCCCCGACCGTTAGTGCGATCACGCAGGGCGCAGGCGATGGCCTTTCGGACATGACCATTGGTGGTGCGCAGGTAACCTTCGGCTGCCCGCCGGCTGACCTGCGCCTGCAGCATGATCAGCGCCAGCGGCACCCGATTGCCCGCCTGCTGCAACGCACGCCGGGCGCGTTCGGGACTCACATTGGCGGCAGCTTCCAGGATCGAGATGCCCCGTTGCACCAGCTTGCGGTTCTTCAGGTGCACATTGACCATGAGGTTGCCATAGATATAGCCCAGGCGAGCCATGGCGCCGGTGGAAAGCATATTGAGCACCATTTTTTGTGCAGTTCCCGCCTTCATGCGGGTGGAACCGGTCACCACCTCGGGGCCGACCTCCACCACGATAGAGACCTCGGCGGCCTTGCCCAGGGCTGAGTCGCGATTGCAGACAACGGCCACGGTTCTGGCGCCGCGGCGGCGGGCGTATTCCACGGCAGCGATGGTGTAAGGGGTGCGCCCGCTGGCGGCAACGCCAACCACCACGTCATTTTTTCCTGGTCGTTTGGCGGCGAGATCACGCCGGCCGAGAGCGCGGGAGTCCTCATTGGCTTCCACCGCGGCGGCTAAGGCGTTCTTGCCGCCGGCCATGACAAATTGCACCGTGCGCGGGTCAGTGTTGAAGGTTGGAGGACACTCTGCCGCATCCAGGGCGGCAAGGCGGCCGCTGGTGCCGGCGCCCACGTAGATAAGCCGGCCGCCACGCTCCAACGCGTCGGTGATCAGGTCAATGGCGCGGGCAATTTGCGGCAGGGCACGGCGAACGGCGGGGGCTATCCTGGCATCCTCGGCGTTGATGATACGGGCGATGGCGAGCGAAGAGCTGGTATCGAGCCGGGCGGAGGCGGCGTTCCGTGCCTCGGTACGCAGGCCTGCTTGGCGGCCGCGGGCGCGCTTCATTTCTTAGCCCCACGCTCCCGGTCGGAGCGCAACTGCTTTCCGGTAAGGACCTCGCGCAGCGCCCAGTCTATACGCCCCAGGGACTCTTCGATGCGCTGAATATGCTCGGTATTGTGAGTCATGTAAGCAGAATACTGGATCACCTGCAGGTCATTGCGCACGTGGTGATTCATGTCGGCGATGACTTCGAGTCTTTCCGCTATGTAGCGGTTGCGGCGCCGCTGATAGAACCAGGCGATGGACCCTGAAATCAGGCCGAGGGCTAAGGCATCCAGCGCGGCAAATATCGGGCGGGGATCATACGACAGAATCAGACGGTCAGAAACGTAGCCCAGTATGGCCACGGTGACTGCCACGAGGGTGGCAATACGCCAGGCACGGTAGCGCATGCTGGCGCTGCCAGCAATCACATCAGCGACTCCACCACGGCGTCGTGAAAGCGAGGACGCACCTGCTTGATCGCCTGGCTGCTGTGGTCCGGCCAGGTGCGGTTGGTCAGCAAGGTTACGGCGAGCTGGAGATCCGGGTCGATCCATAAAGAAGTGCCAGTGTAGCCCAGGTGGCCAAAAGCGGTCTGTGATAGACGGCACCCGGACTGGGAAGGTTGCGACGGGGTATCCCAGCCTAATGCCCGCGAAGTGCCGGGGGGAGAAGCCTGGCGCCGGGTGAACAGGGCCACGGTTTCAGGGCGGAGGATGGGCCGCCCGCCATTGAGCATGGCATGGGCAAATAGGGCC
>DATGIY010000460.1:0-5041 GCA_035295475.1 Terriglobales bacterium | reverse complement strand
TGTAGCCGCCAAACAGGTAGGGCCCGAACTGGTTACCCGCAGGATAATTGCCGCTTGCGGTCTGCGACAAATTGGGCAGCAACGCGGCGAATGTGGCCGGATTGCCGTTGGGCACCGGCGGCGCCGTGGTGCCGAAGGGATTGGAAAGATTGGCGCCGCTCTTGGCTACCACGGGCAGGACAAAGGGTGGCTGAATGGTCACTCCAAAGGGGCCGCTGATGCCAAAGCCGGCGCTGGGCGAAAACTCGGAAAAATATTCGCCGCGATCGTAGTAGATGCCGAACCCGGTGCGCACCACGAAATTCTTGACGAATGAAGGGCTCCACACCACTCCGATTCGTGGAGCAAACCCCCACTGCCGCCCCGTGAGCGTGGAATCGCTGGCCCCTGGAGTGTGGAATTGGGGGTTGTTGCCGGCCACGACTAAGCCATTGTTCACAATCGTGTCGGTGGCCAGGTCGTACTGGTAGCGGCTGGGATCGAAGTTGACCAGCCGCCCGTATTTCTCAGCCAGCGGCCCATCCCAATCGAAACGCAGCCCCAGGGTCAGCGAAACCGTCTGCGTTACCCGCAACTTGTCTTGCGCAAAAGCTCCGAACTGCCGGGCGCGGTAGTAGCGGTTACTTGGCCCCTGAAAAAATGCCGAGTTCTGGGCAGAAGTGTTGAGGGAACCGGTCAGAAAACTGGGGAAATCATCAAAGGTCAATAGGGCTACATCGGTCTGCTTGTTGATGACGTTGAGCTGGTTGTAATCGAAAGAGTAGCCGAAGGACATATTGTTCCGCCCCCGCACCCAGTTCAAATTGCTGGCCAGCTGCCACTGGTTCTGGAACACGCCAGTGTTGGCGAAATTACTTGCCGGGCCGATATTCATGCCCGAGCCCAGGTCCGACTCCACCGAATTGAGCGTGATACCCGGGAAATTCGTGTTGCCGAACAGATTAATCCCGACGTCCTGCGGGGTGAACGATTGGTTGGTGTGGGCATAGGCAATCTGCCGCACAAAACCGATCTTTTGTTCCCAGGTCAGATTCGGGTGAATCGATGCGGTGTTAACCAGGGAAAAAACTTGGCTGCCGGCATTCAAGCTCTGGGGAAAACCTACCAGATCGCTGACCGCGAAAGGGCTGGTCGTGGGGTCGCGCTGGAAGTAGTACTTGGCGGCCAGCAGGTCGCGGCTGCCAAAGTTGTAGTCAATGTTGCCGATGAACTGGTCGGCGGTGAAAGTAGAGGGCGGCCCCGCTACTACCGAGTCATAACCCAGCGTACTGGCCGTGTTGACATCGGTGATGGTCGGCGAGGGCACAAAATAGCTGCCACTTTTGGTCTTGGCTTGCATAATGGCGAGCGCGGCGGGGTTGACGTCGGCGGCGGTGTAGGTCGGGCTGCCGGGACCGTTCAGCGCGCTGATCTGGTTAGCCAGGTTCACCAGGGCTCCCACGCTACGGTCGTTGGTGAGGCCGAGGGGCACGGTGGTGAACGACAGTCCGGTCAGCTGGTCGTGAACTCGCGTCCCCTGGTACGAGGCGAAGAAGAACATCTTGTTCTTGATAATGGGGCCGCCCAGGGCCCCGCCAAAAGTGCCGCGGTGCAGCGGCGGCGTAATGTCATTAGCGGGAATCCCGCTGTCCGGGCGCTTGAAAAAATAAGGGGCGGCATTGAGGGCGTCGGTTTGCCGCATTCCCCAAAGCTGGCCGTGAAAGGCGTTAGTGCCGGATTTCGTAATCACGTCCACGTGAGCGCCGCTGGTCGCCCCCTGGGAGGCGTCGTACATGGAGGTGTTCACCCTTAGTTCCTGAATGGTTTCCGGGGGCGCCGAAGGCAGCGCTTCGCCAATCGCGGTATACACCCCGGTGTTGGTGGCAATCTGCCCGCCGGGGCGGAACCGCTCGCCGGTATTGAGGACGAATCGGTTTTCGCCCACTTGGCTGGTGGATTTTCCGTTGAACAGGTTATTGGAATCGACGCCGTTGAAGGTAAAGGTGTTGCTGCTGTCGCGCTGTCCATTGGCCCATATGGCTTGATTGCCCAGCCCGGAGTCGCTGCCCGATCCGCCCAGCAGGTCAGCATTTACGCCCGGGCTCAGCACCGCCAGCTGGGTGAAGCTGCCCGTGCCCAGGGGAATTTCCTGGATGGTATTCGCGCCCAGAATATAGCCGTTGGTGGTGTCCACCTGGTTCAGCAGCGGAGTTGCCGTGACTTCCACCGTGGCATTGGCCGCCCCCGGCTGCAGCTGCACCGAAACCGTCGTCGTGCGATTGGCTTGCACCAGAATGGCATTGTGAACTTCCTTCTTGAAGCCATCGGCGGTAAAGGTCAGCGTGTAGTTGCCGATGGGCAGGTCAGGAAAGTCGTACACTCCGCGCTGGTTGGTCGTCGCCGCCTTCGTCAGGCCGGTGCCCTGGTTCAGCAGGTTCACGTGAACGTTGGGCATCACTGCGCCGGTCGGATCTGTAATCGTGCCGGTGATTCCACCTACGGTCTGTTGGGCCACGGCAAAGTGGCACACTACGAACACCACAGCCAGCGCGAATATAGAACTAAACTTTTTCATATGTGCCCTTTCCGGACAGAAAGTCCGTCGAGATTGAGCGCGGCTCCGCTTGCGAGCAGTGGGATTTACGGTTCATTGGAAAGCCGGCCAGTCTAGCGCAGGAGTGCGGCGGGGATATTAAAGCAGGGTAAAAAAAAAATCCACAGTTTTGCCGGGAAATTTGATCGTGATACGAGCAGGCTGGTTAGGAGCACAGGCCGATATCGGCCCATAAAACAGCGGACCGGAGCCTTCTCTTTCCGGTCCGCTTCTTTACAATTCGGAATGAGCCATAAAATGGAAAACCCGAGCCGCCTATTGTGGCTGCGGGCTAGGGGCGGGCGCGGATTTGGGGTGGTGCATGGGATGGTGCATGCCGCCCTGCATCATGCCGCCGTGCTCCTCCATCATCTTCTGCATGCCCTGCATGTGGGTGACCATCATCTGCCACATCTCGGCATCCAGGTTGGCCTGCTGCTGCGCCGCCGGATCCTTGATTTTGGCGGCGTTCGCCTTCATCTGCTCCAAGTTGGACTGCATTTTGGCCAGCTGCGCCTTCATCTCCTGCATGTGCTGCTGCATAGCCATCATGTGCTGATGGGAAGGCGGCGGGGTTCCCTTACTCTGCGGCGGCGCGGTTTGCGCCGCCAGACTCGCACCCAGAATGAGTACAGCCAGGAAAAAGGACGGAATCCTCATTGCATTCTCCTTTCCACCAGAAAAGCATACGCCGCCGGAACCTCGGCTGCCAGCGCGGGCTTCGGTCCACAACCCGCTGCTATAATGAAGAATTGCGCCCATGAGCAAACCCAGGCTAGTGCGTTCCACCACCGTCTTGTGTGTGCGCCGGGACGGGCATGTTGTCATGGCTGGCGACGGGCAGGTAACGTTGGGCGAAGGCGTGGTCAAGCACACCGCCCGCAAGATCCGCCGCCTCTACAATGACAAGATCCTGGCCGGCTTTGCCGGATCGACGGCAGACGCCTTCTCGCTGTTCAGCCGCTTTGAGGCCAAGCTGGAGCAGTATCACGGCAATATCGGCCGCGCTGCCGTGGAACTGGCCAAGGACTGGCGTACGGACAAGTTCCTGCGGCACCTCGAAGCCTTGCTCCTGGTCAGTGATCAGAGCCAGACTTTTCTGCTCAGCGGCCAGGGCGATGTGATTGAGCCCGACGGCGGTATTGCCGCTATCGGCAGTGGCGGCCCTTACGCCCAGGCGGCAGCCCAGGCGCTGGCGGAGCACACTCAGCTCTCCGCCCGCCAGATTGCGGAGGAAGCCATGAAGATTGCCGGAAAAATGTGCATCTATACGAATGATAAGGTCACGGTAGAAGAGCTCTAAAATTTGTAATTGTGTAATTTGGTAATTGAGTAATTGTGTGAATTGCCCCGAGCGCTCAGGGGTGAGCTGCTCAATTCGTGGGGGTTGGTTTTAAATTACCCGATTACCAAATTACTCAATTACTCAATCAGCCTTATGGCTATCTACTTGCCTCCCACTGCCGAAGAAGAACAGCTGGTCCTGGACGAGCTGACGCCCCGTGAAATTGTGGGCGAACTCGACAAGTATGTTGTCGGCCAGGCGGCCGCTAAGCGCGCCGTCGCCATCGCCCTGCGCAACCGCATGCGTCGCCAGAAGCTCACTCCCGATCTGGCGGAAGAGATCATTCCCAAGAACATCATCATGATCGGCCCCACCGGGGTGGGCAAAACCGAAATTGCCCGCCGCCTGGCCAAGCTCACCAACTCGCCCTTCCTCAAGGTGGAAGCTTCCAAGTTCACCGAAGTGGGTTATGTCGGCCGCGACGTCGAATCCATGATCCGCGACCTGGTGGAAATCGCCATTGACATGGTCCGCGAGGAGAAGCTGGAAGACGTTTCCGACAAGGCCGAACTCAACGCCGAGGAACGCCTGCTCGATCTCCTGCTGCCCACCCCCGCCCCGGGCCGGGCCAGCGGCGGCGACGGCGGCTCCGGCGTGGTAATCGAAGGCTCAACCCTGGCTGAATCCAGCTCCCGCACCCGCGAGAAGCTGCGTCAACAGCTGCGCGAAGGCCGGCTGGACGACCGTATGGTGGAGCTGGACGTGCGCGAAAAATCTTTCCCCGCCTTCGAAATCGTCTCCAACCAGGGCGTGGAGGAGATGGACATCAATATCAAGGATATGCTGCCCAACATCTTCGGCCAGCGCACCAAGAAGCGGAAGATGAAGGTCAGCGAGGCCTTCGATTACCTGATCCAGGAAGAGGAGCAGCGCCTGATTGATATGGACCAGGTCACGCGCATGGCCATCGAGCGGGTGGAGAATTCCGGCATCATCTTTCTCGACGAAATTGACAAGATTGCCGGCCGCGAGAGCGGCCACGGCCCGGACGTTTCACGTGAAGGCGTGCAGCGGGACATTCTACCGATCGTAGAAGGAACGACCGTCAACACTCGTTATGGCATGGTTCGTACCGATCACATACTGTTCGTGGCGGCGGGAGCTTTCCATGTTTCCAAGCCCAG
>DATGIY010000459.1:0-4421 GCA_035295475.1 Terriglobales bacterium | reverse complement strand
TGCCCTATTTGTTACTGGAATCGTGTTGTTGCTGTTCTCCTGTGCGCAGGAAAAGCAAACGACCGCTGCCGCGAGGCGGGCTATGCCGATCGGGACGCCGGTGGAGATCAAGGCGCCGCTTGGTTTGCCGCCTGTCCCCATACCGCCCGACAATCCGCCGACGGCGGAAACCATCGCGCTGGGACGCCGTCTGTACTACGACCCGCTCCTTTCCGCGGACAATACTGTTGCCTGCGCCACCTGCCACAGCGCAAGCAACGGCTTTGCCGATCGAGGCCCCGTTTCCACCGGCGTGAGTGGCAAGAAAGGTGGGCGGAATTCCCCGACCGTGCTTAACTCCGCCTACTACGACGTGCAGTTCTGGGATGGCCGCGCCCCCAGCCTGGAGAAGCAAGCGGAAGGCCCGGTACAGAATCCAGTGGAAATGGCAAATACGCTACAGACCGTGGTGGACAGACTGAACGCGGACCCCAGCTACCGCGAGCAATTCGCTAAGGCTTGGGGGCCGGGACCCATCACTTACGAGATGGTGGGGAAGAGCATCGCCTCATTCGAGCGCACGGTGGTCGCCGGCAACTCACCCTTCGACCGCTGGAAATATGGCCATGATGAAAAAGCGGTCAGCGACTCCGTCAAACGCGGCTTTGTGGTGTTTACCTCGGCCAACAAGGGGAACTGCGCCGCCTGCCATACGGTCGGCGAAAAATATGCGCTCTTCACCGACAACAAGTTTCACAACGTTGGCGTGGGAGTGGATTTCGATAAATTTGCCGACGAAGGTCTGTTTGCCGTCACCCACGCCGCGGCTGACCGAGGCAAGTTCAAGACTCCGTCGCTGCGCAACATCGCCCTCACGGCTCCTTATTTTCACGATGGCAGCTTGAAAAGCCTGAAGGATGTAATCGACTATTACATCGGGGCGGGAAATTCCAATGCCAATCTCGACCAGAACATCCACGTGCTGGATTTCCTTACGGGACAGGAACGCGCTGATCTTCTGGCCTTCCTGAATTCACTCACCGGCGAAATCCCGCCCAAGGTAGGCCCACCGGAGACAACGAAACCAGCCACGGGCGAATGACCGCCTGATTCAAACCGGTGTGGGAGCGGCTGGGCAAACCGCGCCTCATTGCTCGTCTCACGAGAGATTCCTTCGCGGATACGGGAAATTACCTGTTTGCAATTCCCAAACGCTGTATGCTGATGGGAGCAGGTTTTGAACGATGCCCACGCCTACTTCCTGGCCGCCAGTACGCCCGCCGATTCGTCCGACGCGGCGTCCCCGCTGGTTGTTCGTCATTCTCGCGATCGTTGCCGTGCTGCTTCTTGGCGGCCGGACGTGGCTGTCCTACTACGTGGATGCGCTTTGGTTCGCATCTCTCGGCTACGGTGAAGTCTTCTGGAAAACGCTGAGTCTGCAGTGGGGCATCTTTGTGGCATTTGCTTTAGCCACTTTTCTGGTTTTGTATGGCATGTTTCTGGGTTTGAAGCGGGCGTATCTGCCAGACTTGCCCAGCGGACAGACGATCTGGTTGGGCCGTCAGCCGCTCCGGCTGCCGGTTGAGCCCATTCTGCACCTGATCGCGATCGCCGCCTCCGCGATTCTCGCCCTCATCGCCGCGGCGGTGATGATGGCAGATTGGCCGACCTTGGCCCTTTACTGGTATACGCCGGCCGGCGGCGGCGGAGCTCTGGACCCGATATTCAGCAAGCCGCTGAACTTTTACCTCTTTACTTTGCCGGCCTGGCAGCTTGTTGCCGGCTGGCTGATGTTTCTGGCGGTTATGGCCTGTCTCATGGCGATTTTTTTCGCCCTGGTCGCCGGCGGCGCTCGGGCGATGGAAAGAATCCATGGCGGTTACCGTTCGGTGTCCTGGCGCGGCCTTTCTCTGGCGCTGGCCTTCTTATTGTTGATGATCGCACTGCAGGTATACCTGGGTCGGTTTGCGCTGCTGTTTCAGGATCACACCATTTTCGGCGGTGTGACCTACACGGACGCGCACGTGATGCTCCCAGGTCTGCTGGTGCTGTGTGTCGCCTTTCTTGTGGGCGCAGCTATAGCAGTGGGCAATGCTATCCCGGGACGACGCGGGCGCTGGCTGGTGGCCGGCATGGTGCCGGCGGTGGTCTGCTATCTGGTGGTGCAGGTATTCGCCTGGTATATGAGCAGCTTTATCGTCAAGCCCAATGAATTAGTGCGCGAGCAGCCGTACATCGTCAACAATATCAAGTGGACGCGGCAGGCTTACGGTCTGGACCAGGTATCGCGCCACGAGTTTCCCGCCGAGGCCGGCATCCAGGCGGTTGATGCCGCGGATAACCAGCCGACGCTGCAAAATATCCGCCCTGTGGGACTGGCGCGCCCTGCAGGACACCCTGCGGCAGATCCAGGAAATCCGCACCTACTACGATTTTCCCGATATCGACATCGACCGCTACGAAATTGACGGCCAGATGCGGGAAGTGATGCTGGCAGCGCGCGAACTGAACCTGGACAAGCTGCCGGAGAGCAGCCGCAACTGGATCAATGAGAAGCTGATCTATACCCACGGCTACGGCATCACCATGAACCCGGTCAACGGGTTTACACCCGAAGGCTTGCCCGCGCTGCTGCTCAGCAACATGCCGGTGCAGAGCACGGTGCCAGGTCTGAACGTGACTCGTCCCGAGATCTATTTCGGGGAACTCACTAATAGCGATGTGTACGTTAAGACCCGGCAGAAGGAGTTCAACTACCCGCAGGGCGAGAGCAACAGTTTCACCTCCTACTCAGGGAGCGGAGGTGTGGTTCTGGGCGGTCTGGCGCGTCGCGTTCTGATCGCCATGGATCGTGGGGACCTGGGGAAGCTTCCCTTCAGCGATGATGTGAACCCGCAGAGCCGGTTGCTGATGCGGCGCAATGTGCGCGCGCGGGTCACGACCCTGGCGCCCTTTCTCACTTACGATCCCGATCCCTACATCGTGGTCGGCGATGATGGCCGGCTGTTCTGGATGATGGACGCATTTACCACCTCCGACAGCTATCCCTATTCCAGTCACTACCAGCTCAACGACGACAGCATCAATTACATGCGTAACAGCGTGAAGGTGGTGATCGACGCCTACGATGGCACCACCACGTTCTATGTATTCGACAGCCACGATCCGATTATCGCGGCCTATCGCCGCATCTTCCCCAGCCTTTTCAAGGACGTCTCGGCCATGCCGCCCGCTTTGCGCCGCCATGTGCGCTACCCCGAACTGCTATTGGAACTCCAGGCTCGGGTGTACGGGCTTTACCACATGACCAATCCGGAGGTGTTCTACAACCGGGAAGATCTGTGGACCGTGGCCAGCGAAGTGGGTATGAGCGAACCTGGCGAGCAGACCACCCAGCCCATGCAGCCCAATTTTGTGCTGATGAAACTACCGGGCGAAACGGGCATCGAGTTCGTGGAAATCCTGCCCTTTACCCCGGCTAACCGCAATAACCTGATTGGCTGGATCGCCGGGCGCAGCGACGGAGCGCATTACGGAACCTCCGTCGTGTTTGATTTCCCCAAGACCAAACTTGTGGACGGGCCGCTCCAGGTGGAGGCGCGCATCGACCAGAATGCGCAGCTTTCCGGCCAGCTCACACTTTGGAATCAGCAGGGTTCACACGTGCGTCGTGGAAACCTGCTGGTGATCCCGATTGGGCGAGCGCTGCTCTATGCCGAGCCGATTTACCTCCAGGCGGAGCGAAGTCCCATGCCGGAGTTGCGCCTGGTCGTCTTGGCGCTCCAAGACCGGCTGGCTTACGGACCAACGTTTGAATCGGCCATGAGCGGGCTTTTCGGCGGCACAGCCTCCAGCCTCTTGGCCGTGTCTTCGCAGCCCGGGCAAGCGGCCGCACCAGCCCAAGGAGTCAGTGTCGCCCCGGACCGCGCCGCGCTCATCTCGCAGGCCGCCAAAGATCTGTCCGACTATCAGAGCTTGACTTCCCAGGGCAAGCTCGCGCAAGCGGGACAGAAGCTGGAAGACTTAAAACGCACACTGGAAAAGCTGAACGCTCCCGCAAAGTAAAACAATGCCGGCATCGCAGCCAGGACAACTCTTACCACACTGTCAGATTCACCTTGTCTACCCATTCGTGGAATGCGATATCGGTGGCGGGCGTGTCCAGCTGGAACTGCACTCCCATGTTTTCGCTCCACCCCGAGGGGAGAGGACCGGACGGCTCCGTGAGGTGCAGGGTATATACGACGCCGTCGACGGTGAGGGTGTCGAAGTGCATCATGGTGTCGGAGGTGCGGTGCACGTGAATGCTCACGTGATGCCACTTGTTGGGAGCAAAGGGCGCGCATGAGACTGAGGTGTGCACCCACTGATTGGCACCGCCATTCCAAACATCCCACACACCGGCGGCGTAGTTGCACTCGGTTCCGAACATGTACTCCTGG
>DATGIY010000458.1:0-4175 GCA_035295475.1 Terriglobales bacterium | reverse complement strand
GTGACCATCCTGGCGGAAACCGCGGAGCGGGCCGAAGAAATCGACGTGGAACGCGCTCGCCGTGCCCGCGAAAAAGCCGAACAGATGCTGCACAGCACCGATCCCGACACCGATTTTCCCCGCGCCCTGCAAGCCCTCAAGCGGGCAGAAGTACGGCTCGATGTCGCCGCCAAACGCGGCGGCGCAGCCAGCAGCTAGTACTCGATCCCGAGCACCGGCACTCAGCAATTAGCTTTACCCCTGGCAATACGGTGTGCGTTGGGTTGCGATCCCACAGCGCCCCTCAGCTCACGCCATGAGTGGCTGGATGCCAATGCTAATTGCCCACTGCCAAGTGCTTCTTTTCTCCCGTGCCCTGCTACACTTTTAGGTTTCATTGCGAGGCGCGAGGCCATCATGGAGATTAAGACTGTCGGCGTGGTGGGGGCGGGCACCATGGGTAACGGCATTGCCCATGTTTTTGCCAGCCACGGATATCAGGTCATACTTTGCGACGTGGAACAGCGCTTTCTGGAGCGCGCCGTGGCCACCATTGGCAAGAACCTGGAGCGGGAAGTCGCCAAAAATAAGATTACGGCGGAAGACCGCAGCGCCGCACTGGCGCGCATCCAGCCAACCACCGAGCGCCCCCGGCTGGCGGGCTGTGATTTTGTGATCGAAGCTGCCACCGAAAAATTCGAAATCAAGGCCCAGTTATTTCGCGAACTCGACGGCCTGTGCCGCGGGGAAGTCATCCTTGCTTCCAACACTTCCTCGATCTCCATCACCCGGCTGGCGGCGCTGACCCGGCGTCCGCAACAGGTGATCGGCATGCATTTCTTCAATCCGGTGCCCATGATGAAACTGGTGGAAGTGATTCGCGGCCTGGCCACGTCACAAGAATCCTACGAAACCGTGCGCACCCTGACGACAAAGCTCGACAAAACGCCGGTGGAGGTGAACGATGCGCCCGGGTTCGTGTCCAACCGCGTGCTCATGCCGCTGCTCAATGAGGCCATGTACGCGGTTATGGAAGGCGTAGCCACGCCGCAGGCTGTGGACGAGGTCTTCAAACTGGGCATGGCCCATCCCATGGGGCCATTGACGCTGGCCGACTTCATCGGTTTGGACGTCTGCCTGGACATTATGCGAGTGCTGCAAGATGGCTTGGGCGATCCCAAGTACCGGCCCTGCCCGCTGCTCATCAAGATGGTTGATGCCGGCTGGCTGGGGCGCAAGTCAGGCCGCGGGTTTTATACTTATTCCAGTTGAGGGCCATTCATGCCGGAAGTTCCGCGACCCGCCGTTGTTCCATCAGCAGAAGCAAGTTCAAGCCCGACCGCAACGGCAGCCGAAAGCGCTGCACAAAAACGCTCGAAGAATAGCGAACTCCGCTGGTACCTGCTGGCGCTGTTGCTGGGAGCGATCAGCGGCTTCGTTGAGGTAGCCGCCAGCGACCTCATGCTGACCGGCTTCTTCGCCCTGTTTTTCTGCATGATCATGGGGGCGTTGCGCCCCCCCCGGCCGTGGCGCTGGGTGCTGATTGTTTGCGGTTGTATTCCGCTGTCGCGTTTGTTTGCCGCCGAGGTCCTTCACATGTACACCGAACGGGCACAAATTTACGAAGCCTTTCTGTCATTTATCACCGGCAATGCGGGCGCCTTTGTGGGTGCGCTGGGGCGGCGGCGGACCGATGACTTGTGGAGCATGATCAAGTCGGGAAAATGAGCTAGATGTCGCTGCGTTGGTCCTCGGTCGTTTTCGGCTTGGATGCCAGCGTTCTCCATTACAATCTGCGCTGAGTTGCAAGCCGTCCGTGGGTGGAGCAGTCCTTCAGGACTGCAATTTCTGCCGCGACTAATTCATGGGCCAAATGCCAATGGCCAATTGCTAAATGCTAAGCGCTTGCTCTTTGAGCAGGAGACGCCGCCCGAGCCGCCGCTCCGGCCGCGGCTCGATTCCGTTTTGCACCCAAAAAATCCACACCAACGGGCCACGTTAATCAGGAAGTTACTCCCAGGTTGCGACCCCAACCGCTATGCTCCCTACATGGCGGTTTCGCTTACCGTGCTGGCCAGCGGCAGTAGAGGCAACTGCAGCATTGTCGCTGGCGGACGCACGCGTATTCTGGTGGACGCCGGACTCTCCGCGCGCGAGACTTTCAAACGCATCAAGGCCAGCGGTGAGGACCCGCGCTCTCTCTCCGCCATCATCATCTCCCACGAGCACTCAGACCATATTTGCGGGCTGGCTACTCTGGCCAAGAAGTTAGGAGTGCCGGTATATCTGACGGGCGCAACCTACCAGGCCTGTCGAAAGCTGTTGCGTGATAAGGCTGGCATGACTTGGAAGCACGAGCCGGTAGAAGCTTTCCACGCCGGCTCCAGCTTTGAGGTGGGCGACATTTCCGTAACCGCATTCACCATTCCCCACGATGCTGCCGATCCGGTGGCGTTCACTTTCCTGGCGGAAGGGGTGAAGATGGCCATTGTGACCGACTTAGGCTATATGCCGGCCAGCGTGCGCCACCACGTGCGTGGCTGCGACGTGCTCATGCTGGAATCTAATCACGACCTGGAGATGCTGCGCGTTGGCCCCTATCCCTGGTCGGTGAAACAGCGGGTCATGAGCCGGGTAGGTCATCTCTCCAATGACGCCCTCGCGGAATTTTTTGCCAGCGACTATGATGGAAATGCAGCGTTTGTGGTGCTGGCGCATCTATCAGAACAGAACAACCATCCCGAGCTCGCCAGAGGAACGGCCGAACGCGCGCTGGGTGGCCGTCGCACTTTGCTGCACAATCGGGTGCTGCTGGCGTCGCAGTCGGCTCCCCTGGACCCGCTCAGGCTATAGTTACTGCAGGCATGAGTTCACAGTGCGTTGACCCCATCGTGGGCAGCATTCTCGCGGGCTGGCGCTATGACATTTCCGGGATCGCGCCGGAAATGCGTCACGATTACGAGGATCATTTTGCGGCCTGTGCTTATTGCCGCAGCCGCCAGCGGTTGCATCGCACCATCGATATCGCCTTGATGGTGCTGGCCAGCGCCTCGGCCGTGGTATTTCTGCTGGCCTTCGGCGTCATCTATCACTTTGAGCCCCGCCACGCTTTTATTCTGGAACTGGCCGCCCTGGCCGGATTCGCACTCTCCGCCTTGATCTGGCTGGCGGTGGCGGTGGCTACGCCGGCTCCGCTGGTTGTTGCCGATGCTGCCCGTCTGGGCGCGCGCCAGCTGCACGATCACTTGCCGGAAGAGATTCGTGAACGCATACCGGAACAGATCAAGCTGAAAATTTCCGGGCAGTAAAGCCAAAGGCCAGGTTTCAAACTCTCACACTTCACAAGCCTAAGTTTCGAGTTTCAAGTTTGCAGTTTCAGAAACAGATCGCGGCCCGCTTGAAACTGGAAACTCGAAACGTGAAACTGATTTATTCCGCTTTCATCGCCCCGATCAGCTCGGTGACTTTCTGCACCCGATGCAGGGCGCACCACTGCTCCAGCTCGCGCGCGATATTCTCGGTGGCGCATGGATCCCAGTAGTTGGCGGTGCCAATCTGCACCGCCACCGCGCCCGCCAGCAGGAACTCGACGACGTCCGCGGCATTGCTGATGCCGCCTATGCCAATCACGGGGATGTCCACGGCATGTGCCGCTTCGTACACCATGCGCACGGCAATCGGTTTGATGGCCGGCCCGGAGAGGCCCGCGGTCACGTTGGCAATGCGTGGGCGGCGGCTCTCCACGTCAATCGACATGGCCACGAACGTGTTTACCAGCGAGATCGCATCCGCGCCGGCTGCTTCCGCGATTTGTGCCATGGTGGCAATACTGGTTACGTTGGGTGAGAGCTTGACGATGATGGGCCGCCAGGTGGCGCGCTTGGCGGTGGAAACCAGGTCATCCAACAGGTGAACATCGCAGCCAAATACCATACCCCCGTGCGATGTATTGGGACAGGAAACGTTCAATTCGTAGGCGGCGATGCCTTCGCCATCGTTCAGAATCTGGATCGTCTCTTCGTAATGCTCGCGGGTGTAGCCAAAGACATTGGCAATGACGACGGTATTCAGCTGGCGCAGGTGCGGCAGCTTTTCCTGCACGAAAGCGCGGGCGCCGATGTTCTGCAATCCAATCGCATTGAGCATGCCCGCCGCGGTCTCATACAGACGGGGAGTGGGGTTGCCGGCCATCGGCT
>DATGIY010000457.1:0-6023 GCA_035295475.1 Terriglobales bacterium | reverse complement strand
CCTAAGTTATTCCAATCTATTCAGTTGTGAGGCATTGTCCTCACGCTCTTTCGAGTTTGCAGGCTCATTGGGCGCGCACGAAGTGGGCAGCGCCGATGAACAGGCTAGTAGCTGGAAGCTACTAGCTAACTGCTCCGGTTGTCGGTGACCTTACCGCGGGGGGAACACCCGTTCCCATCCCGAACACGGAAGTTAAGCCCCGCAGGGCCGATTGTACTGCACGCGAAAGTGTGTGGGAGAGTAGGTCGTCGCCGACTTAAATTATGAAGGCCACGCTGCTAAGATCAGCGTGGCCTTTCCTATTTCTAGGAGCTTCTCCGCTGCGGATATACGCGGATCGGTGCGCATTCCGTTTGCATCTGGGTTGGCGTCATCCCGAGCGGCTTCAGCCGCGAGGGATCTCGCGTGCAGCGCCGAACATTATGCTACTGCACGCGAGATGCTTCGGCGCTGAAGCGCCTCAGCAAGACGCCTACGACGCGGGACGTATAAATGCCTCTGGCTTTCGGAAGGGCATGGCTTCAGCCATGCCATTTGGGATGCGAAAAGGGGCTGGCTTCAGCCGCGAGGGACGTTCTTGAGAATTGCAGGAGAGATCTTTCAAGGATCGCAGAGAACTCCCTCGGGCTGGAGAGCAGGAGAAAAAACGCAGGGGTCCCTCGACTCCGCTGGCTGATTCGCAAGCGAATCAGTCGGCTGCGCTCGGGATGACAGTGAAGGGTGAGCTTCGCGTTTCGGCTGCCCCTGAAGCGCCTCAACATGACGCCAACCCGGGACGGGACGGCAGCGCTGGAGGAAAATACGCTTACTGGGTTGGCTCCGCCTTCAGCTTCTGCAGTTTCCCCTCAGCACTCTGCTGCACGACTTTCTTGAACGGCTCCGGAACGTTCTTATCGCCGGGCAGCAGCTCCAGCGCCTTCCGCGACGCTTCGATCGCCTTGTCGTTCTGGCCATCAGCCAGGTAGGCGTCGCCCAGGCTGTCATAGACGTTGGAAGAGTTGGGATACGCCTCCGCGTTCAGCTGGCAAAGCTGTACCGCCTCTTTGGTTTGCTTGGCCTGCATGCGCTCATAGGCCATTGCGTTGACCACGAATTCGGGAAACAGATAGGCGTGGGGGTCGCGCTGGCGCGTCTGGTGAAAGAACTGCGCCGCTTTGGGCACGCCGCCGGGTTCATTGAGCAGCGACCAGAACTCCCAAGCCGGCGTCTTCTTGACGGCCACGCGCGTCTTGGGATTGGCGGGAGCCTTGAGCAGTGTCTTCACGTACCAGGCGACGATCTCCCGCGGCAGCTCGGGGTGAGGGCCGAAGATTTCCGTGCCGTGCTTACCGTCCTGGAAGCCGACGAATTGGTTGCTCGGGTTGCCGTTCAATTCGGACAGCCACTGCATGTTCTGCGGAGCTTGGGAATCGAATTCATCGTCGGCCGCGGCCGCGGTGAACAGGGGCAGCCAAGGGTTGCCGCTCAGGAAATCCAGGCCGGCCCGATTGGTGCCGCCAGCCAGCAGCACCAGCGACTTCACCTCGGAGTGCCGACGGGCCACCTGCACGGCCTGATCCACGCCGCAGCTTCCGCCGCCCGCGCCGATGCGGCCCTTGTCCACTCCGGGCTGGGCCAGCAGCCAGGCATAGGCGGCGTCTATGTCTCCTGGCCACTTGGTGGTCTGCATCTGCTGCAGCTTCTGCGGGTCTTTGCGAAAGTCAATGCGCTCGCCCTCGCTATCTCCGTAGCCACGGTAGTCGAGCGTCAGCGCGTTGATGCCGTCGGCCCTAAGCTGGCTGGCGACGGGCTCCCATGCTTTACGATTGCTGTTGCACATATGCAGCAGCAGCACGCCGGGTCCTGGCTTGGCCGCCGCATAGAAGGTGGCTTTGAGCTTGATCCCGTCGGGCGCAGTGATGTCCACGTCGCGCGGCGCGGGTACCGTGGCGGCAAATATTGGAAGGGTAAGAACGAATAGTGCAAGGGAAACAAAAAGGCGGGTCATTGCGAGTACCTCCTGCAACCAGCCAAGTGTAGCAGGCGGTTTACCGGCTGGCATGTGTCTGAGAGAACTCCCCTGAGCGGGTGAGCACAGGGAAAGAACGCAGAGGTCCCTCGACTCTGTCGGCTAATTCGCCAGCGAATCAGCCGATCTGCGCTCGGGATGACAGAATTAGAGGTATTCGCGTGCATCCGCGGCGAAGGATCTTGGAGGCATATATGTCTGAATTTCGCGGCCTGCGGGTCACTCACCAATACACCCAGACGAACCAGGCTCCGCCCGAGAAAGTCTTTCCCCTGCTCTGTCCGGTGCGCGAGGCTGAGTGGGTGCCGGGATGGAAATACCGGCTCGTCTACTCGCAGTCAGGAGTAGCCGAACTGGGCTGCGTCTTCACCACGCCTAATGACGACGGCTCCGAATCCACCTGGCTGTGCACCGAGTACGATCGCGCGCGCTTTCGCATCGCCTACGCCTGGGTTACGCCGGGCCTGGTCGCGTGCCAGCTTCGCATCCAGCTTGAGCCTGGCCCAGCTTCGACCACCCGCGCCCACATCGCCTACGCCTATACCGGGCTCTCGCCTGCCGGCAACAAAGAAGCGGAGCGCTTCACGGCCGAGTGGTTTCGCACCAAAATGCAAGGCTGGGAGAAGGCGATCAACCATTACCTGCAAACCGGAAAGGTGATCGCGGCGCCGCAGTGGGAGTGAACGCGGCGAGTAAATACATCGGGTGAAATCCAGGACACTAACTATTTGCCAAGCCGCGCCCGCACGGCATTTAAGCGAGCCTGGGCTTCCGCCATGTTGGGCGCCATCTGCAGGACAGCCTGATAGGCATGCGCGGCCGAGGCCAAGTCTCCTTTATCTTCCAGGATGCGGCCCATCCAGAAGTAAGCGATGGGCGAAGGCGCCAGCTGCGCTGCCCGGGAGAAATCGGCGTAGGCCGCATCCAGCTTGCCCGCTCTGTATTCCAGCGTGCCCCGGCCCAGCAAGCTGTTGTGCTGATCGGGGTCGAGGCGGATGGCGGCATTGAACTCGGCCAGCGCTTGCTGTGGGCGGTTGGTCTGCAAGTACAGCACCCCCAGATTATTGTGAACGTGGGCAGCGTCGAGCGGATCGATGGCGTTGGCCAGGGCCGCGTGAAATTCCTGTTCGGCCGGGGGAAAGAGCCCGGCCCGCAGCAATAAAGTAGCACGGTTATAACGCGGCTCGAAATCGCGCGGCTGCAGGCGGGCGGCGGCGTCGAAGTGGGGCATCGCCTCCTGCGGCTTTCCCACCCTCACCAGGGCAGCGCCGAGGTTATCTTCGGCGATCTCGTTATTCGCCGTGACCTGCAGCGCATGCGCAAACAGGGAATAACTGTCATGCCAGTATGCCAGCTGGCGGTGCGCCGCCCAGCTGTACCCGCCAACAATGAAAACCGTGACCACCATCAGGGGCTTTCTTCCCAAATGCAGGCGGGGTGCCGCTTCCGCTACCAGCCAGACCGCCATTACAAACAGCCCCAGAAAAGGAATGTAGGCATAGCGATCGGCCATGGCCTGGCGTCCTGCTTGCACGATTCCGATCACCGGCAGCAGGGCGACGAGGTACCAGATCCACCCGGCCATCAGGTAGCGCCGTTGGCGATAGCGCCACACGCACATGCTGACCGCCACCAGAACCGCGGCGGCCAGCGCCACTTTCCAAAATGCCAGAGAACCTTCCGGGTGGGGATAAAACACAGCCAGCCGTGCCGGCCATATTCCCTTCCCAATGTAGGCAAGATAAGAATAGATTGCGTTGTTGAGGCGCAGGCGCAGCGGCAACTCCAGCGAATTCCCCACAGCCCCGATGTCGCGCTGGGCAAAGATGGTGATGACTGTGCTTCCGGCCGAAAGCAGAAGCAGGGGAATTTTTTCCGCCACCAGCTTGGCAAACGCGGCCAGGAATCCCGGGCCGCCCCGGCCGGGAATGGGCAGCCGCTGCAGGGGCCAGTAATCCAGGCAGAGCAGCAGCACCGGCAAAGTTACCAGCATGGGCTTAGCCATGAGCCCCAGCGCAAAAAGCGCAGCCACTCCCAGGTAGCGGCCAAGCCCAGGTTTGCGCGCATATTCCCGGTAAGCCCACAACGTGAGCAGCAGGAAGGTGGTGCAGAGCAGCGACTTGAATTCCGCCACCCAGGCCACCGCCTCCACGTTCAGGGGATGAACAGCGAACAGCGCCGCCACGGCCGCACTGCGCCAGGGGAGGCCCGTGGCCGCGCATAACAGCCAGAACGCCAGCGCCACATTAAGGGCGTGCACCAGCATGCTGGCAAAGTGAAAGCCGGCAGGATTGAGCCCAAACAACTGGACCTCAGCCATGTGCGCCAGCCACGACAGGGGATGCCAGTTACCGTAGTCAATGGTGCGCAGGGCCCAGACCAGATTGCTCCAGCTCAGGCCGCGCAGCACGTGCGCGTTGGCGGTGACGTAGTAGTTGTCGTCGTAATTAATGAAGCCATGACGCAGGCTGGGAATATAGAGCGCCAACGTTGCCAGGCCAAGGGCGAGGGCCACGGTCAAGGTTTGCCGGCGAGCGACACCATGGCCGTGCTCGGAAGCGAAAACAGGGTCGAGTGCTGCCCTGGCGGCTGTTTCTGGGGTCATAAATGCCGGCGCGCCTCTTAGAAAGTTATGACTCCGCTCCCGCGGATCTGCTCACGATCGAAGGTGAGTCTCATTTCAGAATAGCTTGGCGGCGCTGCATTCCGGAATTACTAGAGTGTATGCACGGCATGGGGAGCGGCTGAGCATCCGCGAATTCCATGGTTTTGGTTTCGGGATGCCGTCCAACAACCTCTTTATTTCGAAGCTGTTGGCTGATTGTGTCGATCAAGCTTGTGAAAAATGAGACGCGATCAGCAGGAGCAAAGCGGGCAGCAAACTCGCGGCTTCGTGTAACATCAATGTTTTCCCATGCCCCCGATTATCGTTGCCGAGGACCTGCGCAAGACCTACCACGTCGGTAAAGTGGAGGTGCCGGCGCTGCGCGGCATCTCCTTCACCGTGGAGCGGGGCGAGTTTATGGCCGTGGTTGGGCCCTCGGGCAGCGGCAAGTCAACGCTGTTTTACCTGCTGGGCGGGCTGACCCAGGCCGACTCCGGGCGAGTGGTGATCGATGGCGAGGATTTCGCGCGGCTATCGGACGCGCAGCGCACGCAAATGCGCAAGCGCAAGATCGGCTTTGTCTTTCAGAAATTCAATCTGCTGCCCACTTTGGACGCTTATTCCAACATCACCATTGCCCAGGACATCGCGGGCATCAAGTCGCAGGAACAGAACGGCTATTTTCAGCGCATCGTAGAGATGCTGGGCATAGCCCACCGGCTGCACCATCGTCCGGCGGAGCTTTCGGGTGGCGAGCAGCAGCGCGTTGCCCTGGCCCGCGCCCTGATCAACCGGCCAGCCATCGTCCTGGCCGACGAGCCCACGGGCAACCTGGACAGCAAGAACTCCCAGGTGGTGCTCGATATGCTGCGCCACTCCAAGCAGGAACTGGGACAGACCGTGCTCATGATCACCCACAACCCGGAGGCTGCCGCTTACGGGGACCGCACCATCCACATGCGCGATGGCCAGATCGTGCCCCAGAGCGCGGTGTGATGAGAGCAGGTGCCAAAGTTTGAAGCCGGCAAGAGTTTCAAGCTACTAAAATGACCCCCATGGACGACCTTCGCACTCCCATCCTTCCCGGCACAGCGGCTACCGACTACGAACGCTATCTTCGCACCGACGAACTGCTGGCCCTGCAGAAGCCGCCGAAAGAGATGCTTCACAAGGACGAGCTGACCTTTCAGGTGGTGCATCAGTCTTCAGAACTGCTGCTGAAGGGCGCGGCCTGGGAGTTGGAGCGCGCTTTGGGACACCTGGAGCAGGGGGATTTTGCAAACTGCTCCCGGCTGATTCGCCGCGCCATCATGGAGATTGAGTATCCCATCCACTTGCTGCATGTGTTGGAAACCATTACTCCTTATGACTACCACCTCATCCGCGCCGGCCTGGGGCATGGCAGCGGGC
>DATGIY010000456.1:0-9564 GCA_035295475.1 Terriglobales bacterium | reverse complement strand
GGGCTTATATCCGTTCAGGTCATGGCACTGCTCGCAGCGATTGAAATACGGCGCGCGCGCGAACTGGCCCTCGTGCTCGTCCTTGTGACAGTCGGTGCACTGCGCAAATTTGATCTTGTAGAGCGTGGCCCGGCCGGCGGGAATGTGACACTGCTCGCAGCGCACGCTGGCGTGTTTGCCCTGCAATGGATAAGCGGTAGCGGCGTGCTCCTTAATACCGAAGAGCGCCGGCTTGAAACCATTTACGTTGTGGCAGGAGGAGCACTCGCCCTTGTCGGCGCGTTTCAGGAACTGGCCATTGTGCGCGTCCTGATGACAATCGGAACACTTCTGGAAAGCGATCGGCTTCTTGAAGTCCCCACCTGCGTGGCACTGATCGCAGCGCACCGGGGCATGCTTGCCCAGCAGGGGGAACTTGGTTTGCGAGTGGTCAAAACGCTCGCTGACTGCGGCGGCGGATACCCGCTTCCAGCCCCCCGTGTTGTGGCAGGACTGGCAGGTGCCGGCGAAAGTCCCATGGTGGGGGTCGGCGTGGCAGGCATTACAGGTGTTGAACACAAGGCCCACATACTTGGGTTTACCATCAGCGCCGGGCAGGTGACATTTCTGGCACGTCACCTGTTGGTGCAAACCGGTGAGAGGATAGCGGGTCCGGCTGTGATCGAACTGCGTCAACGGAACGGACAAGGTTTTCCAATCGGTGAAACCGTGGCATTGTTGGCAGTTCTGGCCGAGGCGGCCCTGGTGCTGGTCCTGGTGGCAGGTCACGCAAGCACGAGACACTCCCAAGTAGGTGCGGTTCAAGTCCTTCATGGTGATGCTGGAGCGCTCGGCCGGCGCGATGTGCGCAGCAGTGTGGCAACGGGCGCAGGCCAATCCAGCGTGTTTGCCTTCCAGGACATAGCCGGTCTTGCTGTGATCGAACGCCTGCGGCGTAGGGGTCCAGCGTATCAGAGCAAAGTTCTCGCCATTGTGCTCCGTGTGGCACGCGGCACATTCTTTCTGGCTAGGACTGATTGGGCCGAAAGTGGCGTGTAAGCCGCGTTTGGCCGCCACGCGGCGGGCAATATCGGTGTGACACTCCATGCATTTGAAGCTGGCAGCACCGGCGGCCAGCTTATGGCAAGTGGTGCATTGCGTAGGACCGCTGAGGGACTGGTGAGCGCGGGACAGCGCACCAGGAGAAATCTGCGCCGCAGCCCCGGCCGGCGCCAATACCCAGACAAGTACGATGGCCAGCGCGGCAAAGATCTGAGCTAGGCAGGAACTTCGGCTTTCAAGCTCCAGACGGTCGGCACGGCGTTTTTGGCACGCAAAAAACCAGTTCGCGATCAGACAGGCGTTCTCCCGCTGTCGATATATACGGCGAACGATAGATTTAGGAAGTGGGCAGGCGGAGTTTAACACGAGAACTCCCCGCACGTCCTGCCTTGCACGTACATGGCCGCTTGCCCGGCGAACGTAACCAAATGGTCACTGTGGCCGGCAAAATTGGACGCTCATAAAGAAGAATGGCACAAGCCCCGGATGGCGTTTGTGAGGCAGGTCACGACCCAATGGTCAAGCTGTTATAAACTGCAGCGTCACATGTCTTTGCGACTGCTTGCATTCATGTTGATTGCGGCCTGCACCGCCTGGGCGGCGGTCGCGCGAGAAGGCGTGCCTCGCGATCTGGCGCGGGCACGGGCCGCGGAGATTTCCGACCTGCACTACCGCATTTCGTTTGTGCTGGCGCCACATGCGTTCACCGCCCCCGGTCATGAAGAGCTCAGCTTCCAGCTCAAAACCGTGGGCCCGATTCTGCTCGATTATCGTGACGGAACCGTGCAGCACATGACCGTGAACGGAAGTGAACTGGCGCCCGTCGAGGACAACGGCCACCTGCAGCTGCCCGCCGACAAGCTGCGCAGGGGCGAAAACACGCTGACTTTTGACTTCACTTCCGCGGTGGCGCCGGCGGGCAAACCGATTACCAGCTATGAGGACAAGGATGACGGCAGCGAATACATCTACACTCTATTCGTGCCCATGGACGCCAGCATGGCGTTCCCCTGCTTCGACCAACCGGATCTGAAGGGCCGATTTCAGCTGCAGATGACTGCTCCGGAAGATTGGACCGTCATCTCCAATACGGCAGCCGAAGAATCCGAAGCCGCAGGGGCGAATCAGCGGCGCACCATCTTTCGGGAAACTGAGCCCATCAGCACTTACTTATTTGCTTTTGCCGCCGGACCTTTTCGCAAGATGGAACGTCCGGGCTTGCCCGGCCTGTATGTCCGCAAGTCCAAATGGCAGCGCGCGCAATCGGAAGCCGCCGAGGTGCCCGAGATTGCCAGGCAGGGCATCGATTATCTTTCCGCCTACTTTGCCCAGCCCTTTCCCTTCCCCAAGTACGACATGGTATTGATTCCCGGGTTTCCCTACGGCGGGATGGAGCACGCGGGAGCGACCTTCCTGCGCGAAGAATCGGTGCTGTTCCGCACCGCTCCCACCCACAACGACCTCCTGGGGAGGGATTTGCTGGTCCTGCACGAGCTGACCCATCAGTGGTTCGGCGACCTCACCACCATGCGCTGGTTTGATGACCTGTGGCTGAAGGAAGGCTTTGCGCAATATATGGCGTACCAGGCGCTGGATGCGCTCAAGCCCGACGAGCATATCTGGAAGCGGTTCTACGAATCGATCAAGCCGGCAGCTTACGAAATTGACTCCACACAAGGCACGACACCGATTTACCAGGACATCCCCAACCTGAAAGACGCGAAATCGGCCTACGGCGCCATCGTTTACTCCAAGGCCCCTGGCGTTCTCAAACAACTGGCTTATGTGCTGGGTCCAACGCATTTCCGTAATGGCCTGCGGCTCTACCTTAAAGAACACCTCTACGGCAACGCGGAATGGAGCGACTTGGTGCGCGCCTTCGAGCGCGTTTCCGGACAGCACCTGAACCACTGGGCCGAAATGTGGATACGGACTCGCGGCATGCCGCAGGTAGACGTCGCCTGGAGCTGCGAGGGCGGCACCATCAACCGCTTTACCCTGACGCAACACAATGTGCTAGGAGAAGGTAAGCTCTGGCCGATTGCGACGGAAGTATTGCTGAGCTACCAGCATGCCGGGCCAGGGGTACGCTTTCGGGCGAATCTCGAAACGGCCAGCGCGGATTTTCCCCAGGCGCTGCACAAGCCGTGTCCGCTCTATGTTTTCGCCAACGATCAGGATTATGCATACGGACGATTCCTGATCGACCAGCGCAGCCAGCCCGAGGTGATGCGGCAACTTGGCGATATTCCCGACGTCTTCCTGCGCACGCTGCTCTGGGGATCTCTGTGGGAGTCGGTACGCGAGGCGCAGCTGCCGCCTAAGCAATATCTCGCCTTGGCGCAGCAGTTGTTGCCCAGCGAAAGGGATGAATCGCTGCTGCGCAGCATCGCCGCGCACACCGCCACCGCGCTGCATCGCTACGTGAGTCCCGCCAGCCGCGCCCAAGTAGTGCCGGCCTTGGAAATCATGGCCGAGGATCGCATGGTGCACGCGCCTCAAAAGGATCTGCGCATTATGTGGTTTCGTGCGTTGCGGGCCAGCGCCGAAACAAATGCCGGTCGCGGCTACTTAAAGGATCTGCTCAGCGGCCAGCTAGCCGTGCCCGGGGTGGAACTCCGCCAACTCGATCGCTGGAACCTGGTTACGGCCCTGATCGCGCTCCAGGACCCGCAGGCGGAAGCGTTTTTTCGCACCGAACAGCAACGCGACCGCAGTGGTGACGGCCTGAAGTATGCCTACATCGCGGCTGCGGCACGCCCTGACGCCAAGAACAAGCAGGAATACTTTAACGATTACCTGCACGACCGTTCGCGGCCGGAGGACTGGATTGCTGAGAGCCTCAGCGCGTTCAACTACTGGAACCAGTCGCAACTGACAGAGCCGTATCTCAAACCTGCCCTGGAAGCCCTGCCTGAGATCAAGCGTGAACGAAAGATTTTCTTTCTTGTGGCCTGGCTGGACGCCTTCATTGGAGGCCAGCAATCAGCGGCGGCACAGCAACAGGTCCATGAATTCCTGCGCACCACCGGACTCGATCAAGACCTGCGGTTGAAGATCCTGCAGGCGGTAGATGAACTGGATCGCACAGTGAAAATCCGGGAAACCTTCCCGGAATAAAGAACGGACAGCTGGCTACTCAGGAGCTCATGATCACTTCTCCGGCCACCGCTTCTTCCACGCGGTTCTTGCCCTTGCTCTTGGCCTGGTACATAGCCTGGTCGGCCATGTATACCAGCGTGCGAGCCTGGAGCAAGGAGTCCTGGCCCGACTGGACTCCAACAATGCCGATGCTGGCGGAGACCGCGAAGTCGCCGGCGGTCGTGCGAATAGGCTCAGCCAGACTGATACGGATGCGCTCCGCTTGCTGTTTCAACGCGGGAGGAATGCAGCCCGGAGTCAATACCAGAAACTCTTCTCCGCCATAGCGGCCCACTTGATCATAGAGGCGCACGCCCTCATTAATTCGGCGGGCAGAGATCCGCAGCACCTCATCACCCACCTGGTGGCCATGCACGTCGTTGATCAGCTTGAAATTATCCAAGTCCAGAATGGCGACTCCCAGAGAGGTGCGCATGCGCTTGACGCGTTCGATCTCGCCGTCCAACGCCGCCAAAATGGCGGCTCGGTTCCACAGGCCGGTAAGCGCGTCGTGGGTGGCCTCGAAGCGCAGCGCGTCCTGTGCGGTTAGCAGACGCTGCTGCAGATCGAGAACCCGCCGCCCCACGTTCAGCCGGGCATGCAGTTCGAGGGCGTCAAAAGGCTTACTCAGGTAATCATCCGCTCCCGCTTCCAGACCGGCCACCAGATCCTGTTTTTCGCTTCGCGCGGTCAGCAGAAGCACATAGCGGTACTGGAGATCGGGGCGTTGCCGCAGCCGGCGGCACAAATCCGGCCCGGCCATACCGGGCATCATCCAATCTAGAATTATCAGCTTGGGAGAGTTCTCGCATTGCAACAGCTCCCAGGCGCGCTGGCCATCTTCAGCCATAGTCACCTGATAGCCGCGATCTTCCAGCCAACTCTGCAGCAAGGTGCGGAACATGCGGTCATCTTCCGCGATCAGAATGGGCGTTTTCTCCATGCTGAGTGCTACCCTTTGTCTTCTCTAAAACTGCAACGTAATTTTCCCGTACACGGCGCGCCTCACCCGCTCGGTAACGCCTCCCGATGCCGAGGAAAAGAATTCCACATGCCCGGGCTGCAGCGCGTTTTGAACCACGAAATCGAACTGCGTTTTTTGGTTCAAGGTCCAGCCTAGGCGGGTATCCACCCGGGTCACGGCAGGCACGGGATAGCTGGTCCAGCCGCTCACGTAAAAGAGGTTGGTATCAAACTGAAAGGACCTGAGGGGTGAGAAGCTGGAACGAATCTGAAATTGATGCCGCGGTGTTTGTCCCGCGACGAAAGTATTGACGGCACTTCTGGTTCCAGGTCCAGCGCTCCATTCGCCGCGGAACAAGGAGTAGCTGCCCTGCAGGCTCCAAACGTGCACCGGAATGTAGGTTGCCGAGAACTCACCCCCATAAGTCTGCCCGCGCATGGCGCTGCTCGTTTGTAACAGGATTTGTGGCAGCGGCCCAACGGGTGGCAACGGAAGCGGATTATAGCCAACCAGGCGATTGTACCGATTGTAAAACGCTGCCACATCCAAGGAGATGTGCTGCGCTGCTTGAACCCGGTATCCGAGTTCGTAGGCCAGCAGGGATTCGGAGCGCAGATGTGAATTTCCGATCACGGTAGCTGGAAATGGAAGCAACGACCCAGCCGGCACAGGCAGCCGGATGCTGACTTCGTAGACACTCGGAATGCGGACAGCGCGTGAAGCCGCCGCCCACAAAGCGTGCCGCTGCCGGGGCTTCCACAAGAGTCGCAGCGTTGGCTGTGACTCCCACCCCGTGTAGTCATTGTGCTCAAATCGCGCGCCCGCCGTAGCCCACAACCGCTCCGGCACAAGCACCACTTCATCTTGAGCGAAAGCGCTGAACGACTGCAGGCTGGTATGGGGTTGAATGGAGGCGGGAGTGAAATTCACCGCGCTGCTGCGCACCCGGGTGGAGCAAAAGCCGCCTCCCCAGATCATGTCGTTTCGTTCGCCGAGTCGAACATGATGCTGGAAATCCAGGTTCAGGGCATCTTCATTCTGTCCCAGCGGAAAATTTCCTCTGTGGGCACGGTCGTAATAAGCCTGGGCTGCGATCTCGGAGCCACGCGCGAGATGACGCTTCCAGCGCAGCAGGAAGTCCCCTCCGCTGTTGTCTGTCAGCGGTACAGGACCCGGCGCTCCCACGGCGGGTAGGATCAGGTAAGCGATCTGCCCCGCTTCCCCGCGATACATGCTGCCCTCGAAGGTAAGGTTGTCCCGGGCGGTAGCCTTCCAGTCAGCGCGAAATCCACCGCGCGTCATCGACCACCCGCTTCCGTCGTACACCCCGGCAATCCCCCCGAGTGAATTGCGGTTAAAGTATTTTCCATAAATTCGGTAGTCGAGGGACTCGCGAAAGGAACCGCCATAGCGAGCCTTTCCAAGGCCCCGATCCTGGCTGCCCCCGCCTAGAGTCACGCGCGTCCCCTGGGTCTCGTGGGCTGGCCGGGTAATGATGTTGATGACGCCGTTTACCGCATTCGAGCCCCAAAGAGCGGCTCCCGGACCGCGAATTACCTCAATTCGTTCAATGTCCTCCAGCATCAGATCTTCTTCGTTCCAGAGCACGCCTGAAAACACTGCACTGTACACGGAGCGGCCATCGATCAGGACCAGCAGCTTGTTGGAATAAACCGCATTAAAACCCCGGATGCTGATGGCCCAGGTATCGGAACTCAGTTGCGCCACTTGTACGCCCGGAGCAAGACGCAGTGCGTCGGTCAAGGTGGTCACGCCGGAACGGCGGATTTCCTCGGCGGTAATCACGTAAACCGCGGCCGCGGTCTGGGATAAGCTTTGCTCCTTCTTCGCGGCGGAGGTAACCCGCACGTTCATGAGGTCTTCCAGGCTCAATTCCGACAGGTCCGGCGCCGGCCGCTGCGCGTACAGGAATATTGTCTGGCCCACAGCCAGAAGCAGCAGTAAGCCGAAACATCGAGCCGCCTTATGAAAATGCGGGCACCGAAGAACGGGCGACGGCCGAAAGCGGAATGGAATTCGCAGAGCCAAAGGCGAGCCGCAGAGTGGATTCCACCTCCAATTGTGGGCCCGGGCTGGAAAGTGTCGAAGGGAAAGCCCTCATCCGAATGGACATCGCGGTTTTAACCTGGAGTTCTATCCAAAATGGGAGATTTTGCGGTCTCGCAGGGTCGCGACCGGCTTGGAGGGAGAGGGGGAGGGCAGCAGGGGAAGGCTTCGCTTGGCGGTCAAGACCGCAGCGTTATGTCGTAATCCTTGAGCTTCTTATAGAGCGAGCTGCGGCCGATGCCCAGCCGCTTGGCCGCCACTTGCACTCGGCCATGCTCTTCCTGCAGAACGCGGGCAATGTGCACGCGTTCCAGGTCGTTCAAGGTCATGCTGCCCACATCCCGGGGCACGACATTGACGTCACTTTCAAAGCTGAGGTGCCCAGGGCCGATAACGCTGCCGCAGCCCAGCACGAGCGCCCGCTCCAGCACGTTACGCAATTCGCGCACGTTGCCCGGCCAGGTGTATTCCTGCAGCATTTTCAAGGCTGCGGGCGCCAGACTGGTCTGTGGCAGCCGCATGGAAAACGCCAGCATGGTAAGAATACGATCCGCAAGCACAGGAATATCTTCGGGACGGCGGGAAAGGGGTGGCACGATCAGACGAATCGTGTTGATGCGGAAATAAAGATCGCTGCGGAAGCGCTTTTCCTGCGCCAGCAGGCCCAAATCCTCGTGGGTAGCGGCGATAAAGCGCACATCGACGGAGCGGTCGCGTACGTCCCCCAGGCGGCGGAAGTGCCGTTCTTCTAATACTTTCAACAGTTTAGGCTGAACCTGCGGATCTACATCGCCGATTTCGTCGAGGAATATGGTGCCCCGATCCGCGATCTCGAATAGACCGCTCTTGGCAGTGACAGCTCCGGTAAAGGCGCCACGTTCGTGGCCAAAAAGCTCGGTTTCAAGGAAATCACGGGAAAGCCCAGCACAATTCAAGTCAACGAAGGGCTCGGCGGCGCGGGAACTGTTGGCGTGCAACCAGCGGGCTAGCACGCCCTTACCCGTTCCCGTGGCGCCCTGTATCAGTACCGGACTCTGGCTCTGCGACACTTTGTGAGCCTGGTCGGCCAGGTCGCGAATCAGCCTGCTGCTGCCCACGAAGGGATCGGGGATCTCCAGGTTGCCCTTACTGACGGACGAGGTTGGAAGCGGATTCTCTTTCTCCTCAATAGCTTTTTGCAGGGTGAGGGCCAGACTGGCCAGGTGGACTGGCTTGGCCACGAAATTCTGCGCTCCCTGCTTGATGGCGCGCACAGCCAACTCGATGCTGGCGTGACCGGTAAGGATCACGACCGGAATGCCAGGCTGCAACTCCTTCAGGCGGCGCAGGAGGTCGAGGGCGGTAGCATCCGGAAGCGCGTAGTCCACGAGAGCGACGTCCGGGTGAAATCTGGACACAAGCTCCTCGGCGACGCGGCTATTCTCGGCTTCCGCTACTTCATAACCCTTTTCCTCCAGGAATGAACGCAGCAGAAGGCGAACGCTGCTCTCATCGTCCACCAGCAACACTTTTCTTTTCAAAGCTGTACTCCCGTTGCAACGCTGCCATCCGGGCGATCATGGCAAGAGATTTGGTGGGAGGGCTCCGGTTCCTCAGCGTCGGGGGAGGGGGTCATGGATGCACACACGTTGCACCGATTCTTGTGCTTTGTAAATCAGCACAATTACGCACAGGAACCAGGAAGTATGCGGCATTAGCCCTACATAACTGCCGCCAAGCCCCGTGTCATCCCCTACAACGGCCAGTACATTAAATCGGCCCGGAGAACATAGACGGCAACGCTTTTAGGGCTGCGCTGAGCCCGTTTCAGTTTGCCCGCTATCAGTGCAAATGAATGAAACGTGCTTCCCTTGCCTAAATCTAGCCGCTGACAGTGTTCAATATGCAATTGCCCGGGAGCGGGGTGCTGTGACCGGTATCACAGTTGGCGCCCGAAGGTGCTAGTACCTTGGAATAAAAGACGGTTACCTGCGGCAAAATCCGCGAACAGTGCAAAACGTGAGACTTCCATGCAACCAAAGGCAACCGGAAATGGGTCGATTTATAGGCTCGTTTCGCCCGAAAAACCGGGCATAAGGGGCGATTAAGCGCTTTGTTCTGTGCGCAGAACAGAAACCTGTAAATTGTTGGGCTTACAGTTGTTTCTGGTAGGGTAGGAAATTCAAGGGCAATGGACAAGATTCGCCTCCTGATCGTGTCCGACTACCGGCTCACGCGCACCGGCCTTCGGCAGATGCTCAATCTGATTGCGGACTTCGAGGTGGTGGCGGAGACGGATAACCCCGCGCAGGTAAAGGCAATCGTGGAACGCAGCGCGCCCGCGGTTATTCTTTTTGAGATCACCGTTCCGG
>DATGIY010000455.1:0-2579 GCA_035295475.1 Terriglobales bacterium | reverse complement strand
CTTGATCTCGACCAGGCGCAATCCGAACTGCTCGGCTACAGCCTTTTGAATCGACTCGATGGTGACCTTGCGGGCCTGCGAGTCGATGAAATTCTTGAGCACCTGCTGGGTGTAGGGCAGGGTGATCTCGGCACCGATCAGAGAAGAGTGGGCGATCAGGCGAATAAGAGCGCCTTCCAGTTCGCGCACGTTGGAGCGGATGTTGGAAGCGATATAGAGGGCGACGTCGGTGGGCAGCGTGACCCGTTCCTGCTCCGCCTTCTTCTGCAGAATGGCGACCTTGGTCTCCAAGTCGGGCGGCTGAATGTCGGCGATCAGGCCCCACTCGAAGCGGCTGCGCAGCCGGTCCTCGATCTCGGCCAGTTCCTTGGGCGGCCGGTCGCTGGCGATGACGATCTGCTTCATGGACTCGTGCAGGGCGTTGAAGGTATGGAAGAACTCCTCCTGGGTGCGCTCCTTCTGGGCCAGGAACTGGATATCGTCGATGAGCAGGACATCAACGTTGCGAAACTTGTCGCGGAAACTGGTCATCTTGTCGTAGCGCAGCGAGTTGATCATCTCGTTGGTGAACTTCTCGCTGGAGAGATAGCAGATGGCCATTTGCGGCTGGCGGCGCTTGATCTCATGCCCGATAGCCTGCATGAGGTGGGTCTTGCCCATGCCGACGCCGCCATAGATGAACAGCGGGTTGTAGGCCTTAGAGGGCCGCTCGGCGACAGCCAGAGAAGCCGCGTGGGCAAACTGGTTGCCGGCGCCGATCACGAAAGCGTCGAAGGTGTAGCGCGGGTTGAGCTGGGCGGCTCCGTCCCAATCGAACCGCGCTTGGTGGGGAGCGCTGGTGGCGGGATGGGGTTGCGCCGCCACAGTGGGGGCGGAGAGCCCGCCATCGTGGCGCACGGGCGTAGCCGCCGGATCGTCCTCCGGGGTCACGAACTTCACGTCCTGAAATTCAAGGTTGAGATTGTCCAGCGCTTCCTGGATCAGGTCAGCGTATTTTTCTTCGATGTGGCGGAATTCGGGAGTGGGAACGCGGACATAAATCACCTTGCCGCTGGCATGGCTGTAGCGCGTGGGCTTGAGCCAGGTATCGTAGGAGTGCCGGTTGATCTTCTTTTCGAGAGCATCCAGGATGCGAATCCAGGGATTAGGAGCAACAGCTGTGCCAGTAACGGACATTATTAAACCATAGCTGGGCCGCGAGTGCGGACCCGGATAGCAATGCACTGAGTCGAGATACTCGCCGCCAAAGCGGGAGCAGGATCTGCGCCGAATGAGTAAGCCGAAACGTAGTAACTGCTCGGCATACTAGCACGAAAAATTTTTGCTGTGTGGAAATCTTCGCGCTGAAATTTTTTCACTGGCGTGAGTTGTAGCGCGCTCAATAAATCTGTCAAGTCATTAGTTGGTAATGTCGCAAATGCGGTGCAGAGAAGAGTGGCTCCTGGGTTTGTTTTTCAGTTTTTGATCGTGCTCCGAGTTCTTCCGCGATGAGACGGCGGAATGTGCAACGCGAGATGTGCAGAAAAGCATGCAAAAGGCCAACTGCAACTCGGGCGCGCGCGCTCCCAGGTGCGAAGGCGAGGGTAGCGGAGCAGCAGAGGAACTGAATGTCCAACCAGGGCAGGTGAATTGCCACTGCCCGCAACCTTCATTTATACTTTTGCTTTACCACGCAGGCTTTCATGCAGCAAGGAGCAGCTAACTTTTCCCATGCCTAAGCGCACGTTCCAGCCCAACCGTCACCACCGCTCGAAGACGCACGGCTTTCGCCAACGGATGAAAACCAAGAGCGGCCGGGCGGTTCTGGCGCGCCGGCGCGCCAAAGGACGCAAGCGGGTGTCGGTAAAGCCGGGGTTCCGCGAATAACATTTTGCTCCGGCGCATTGGGCCGGACTGTGAGCCGAGAAAAGCCGTGAGCGGCCCCGCGCCGAAAGCGCAATTTCCGGGAGGACAGGCCGGCGGTAAGAGCAGCGCGCGCTTCTTCCGGGCGGCGCGCCTGTTACGGCACGCTGATTTCGAGCGCGTCTACGCCGAGGGCGAGAGACACTTCGGCCGCCAGGCGACGTTTTTTTTTCTGCCTCGCGCCGCGGCGGGGGCGCGGGTGGGTTTCACCGTGAGCCGAATGCTGGGCGGGTCGGTGGAGCGCAACCGGATCCGGCGGCGGATGCGGGAAGCGGTGCGGCTGGAATGGAAGCGGCTGGGGATGGCGGCGGACATAGTGGTGAACCCAAAACGCTCGGTGCTGCAGACGGACTTTGCTGAGATCCGGCAGGAAGTGGGGCGTGCGTTCCACGTGATCAGCAAAAAATTAAGGAACGGAAGCGGCAAAGAAAAGGGTGCGCCATGAAGCGGGTGGTAGTAGCGTTACTGCGAGCCTACAAATGGGCGGTCTCTCCCTTGCTGCCGGCTTCGTGCCGCTACGTTCCCAGCTGTTCCGAGTACGCCTGGGAAGCGGTGGAGCGCTATGGCGTCCTGAGTGGCAGTCTGCGGGCGGCATGGCGGGTGTTACGCTGCCATCCTTTCGCCCGCGGCGGTTACGATCCCGTGGTCGGCCCCAAAAGCCGCGGCGGAGGTTACGG
>DATGIY010000454.1:0-2446 GCA_035295475.1 Terriglobales bacterium | reverse complement strand
TATCTGACCGGCGGTGCTATCTATCATTCGCAGTGCGGCGAGAGCATCTTTACCCACATTCCGGGATTGCGGGTCGTGTTTCCCTCCAACGCCCTCGACGCCAATGGCTTGTTGCGCACGGCTATCCGCTGCGACGACCCGGTGCTGTTCCTGGAGCACAAGCGTCTCTACCGTGAAACCTTCGGGCGCTCACCCTACCCTGGTCCGGATTACATGATTCCCTTCGGCAAGGCGAAGATCGTGCAGGAGGGAAGCGATCTGACTGTCATCACCTATGGTGCGGTGGTGCCGCGGGCCTTGCAGGCCGCGCAACGCGTGCAGCGCGAGCAAGGGCTAAGCGTCGAATTGATCGATCTGCGCACCCTCAATCCATTCGATTGGGAAGCTATCGCCCGCTCCGTGCGCAAGACCAGCCGTGTGCTGGTCGCATACGAGGACACTCTGAGCTGGGGTTATGGCGCCGAAATTGCCGCCCGCATCGCCGACGAACTCTTCGAGGATCTGGACGCGCCGGTTCGGCGCATTGCCGCTAAGGACGTCTTTGTGGCTTACCAGCCGCTGCTGGAAGACGTGATCCTGCCGCAGTCGGAGGATATCGAGCGCGCCATGCTCGAATTGGCGGAGTTCTGAAAACCTTAATTCCGCCACAGAGACACAAAGCCGCAATTCGAGTAGACACGTTACCGCTAGCATCTGTATTGCGGGACAACGATTGCCGTAAGGAGTTATGCCTCCGCCACGTGGAACTTAACAATCAGGCGCTGGACGCCTTCTTGCCGCCGCGCCCACGCCCGATGATCGCGTCCAGGGCGATGGGGCCGGCCCCAAAGAAGATGAGCGCCAGGCTGATCGCGGCCAGCGTCATCGGCAGTTGATAGTTACCCTCGCCCACCAGTCCGTGTTTCCAGTGCACCTTGTCGATAGCCACGACCATGTCAATCAGTAGCGCCAAGCCAAAAAAGCGGGTTGCCAGGCCCGCGATGATGAGTATGCCGCCAAAAAACTCGGCCCCGGCGGAAAGATAGGCGGACCACCAGGGCAGGCCGATGCTGCCGAAGAACTTCTCCACCCCGTGAATGTTAGTGACCTTGGGGTAGCCGTGCACGATCATCACCGCGCCCAGCGCGATGCGCAGGCCCAGCAGGCCAAGCGGTTGCAGCCTATCCAGGATTCTCATCTTTCACCGAAGTACGAATCTAACTATAGAGGGCACCGAGCACACCGAGGAAGACACATTCATTTCCATCTCGGCAACTCCGCATCCTGCTTACAAGAGAAACGTTTTTTCAAAAAACGAAAAGATTAAAGAAAGCCTCTGTGTCCTCTGTGGTTATTTTTTAAGGTCTTTCAGAATTTCCCGGGCGGCGTTCGCGCCTGAAGCTCCGGTCAGGCCGTCGCCGGGATGCGTCCCCGAGCCGCATAGATACAGCCCGCGAATCGGCGTGCGATAGCGCGCCCAGTCCAGCAAAGGACGCATGGTGAAGATCTGGTCCAGGGCCAGCTCGCCATGAAAAATGTGTCCGCCGGTCAGGCCGTAGGTTTCTTCCAGGTCCTGCGGGGTAATGATCTGGCCAGTTTCCACCAGCCCGGGCAGGTCGGGCGCGTACTGCGCCAGCGTATCCACCACGGCATTGCCCAGCGCGTCGCGCTGCGCGTTCCAGTCGCTGTTGCGCAGGCGATAGGGAGCGAACTGCGCGTAGATAGACATGACGTGCTTGCCGCCCGGTGCCAGCGACGGATCGGCGAGGGAAGGGATGGTTGCTTCCAGGTAGGGAGCCTTGGAAAAGCTGCCGTACTTGGAATCGTCGAAGGCGCGCTCCAGGTAATCAATCTCCGGGCCAATATGAATGCGGCCCGAGAGCGCACCGCCGTTCGTGCCCGCCTTTTGCAGCGCGGCAAAGTGGGGCAGTCCGTTGAGGGCCAGATTGACCTTGGCCACCGTGCCCGGCATGCGGTAGTGCTGCAGCTTGACCACGAAGTCGGGCGCCAGGTGCACCGGGTCAACCAGATTGAGCAACGTGCGTTTGGGATCAGCGTTGGAAATGACGGTCTTAGCGGCAATTTCTTCGCCGCCGGCGAGGACAACTCCGGTGGCCACTCCATCCTTGATCCGAACTTGCTTGACCTCCGCCTGGGTGCGGATTTCCGCGCCCGCCGCTACCGCGGCGGCAGCCATCGCCTTGGTCACCGCTCCCATCCCGCCGATGGCAAAAGAACTGGTGCCGGCCGGCGAAGCCTCGGCCGCGGCCCGCATCAACAGCACCGTGCTGCTGCCCGCCGACCACGGGCCCAGAAAGGTTCCGAAGATTCCGCGGGCGGCCACCACGGCGCGCAGCAGTTCGGTCTCAAAGAATTCCGCCACCAGGTCGGCCACCGCCATCGGTCCCCAGCGCAGCACGCGGTACATATCGCGCTTGCCCAGATTGCGCAGAGCGCGGCCGGTTTT
>DATGIY010000453.1:0-2061 GCA_035295475.1 Terriglobales bacterium | reverse complement strand
CGTCACCGAAGTAGCCGCGGGAAAAGTCGAAGTTCTGCGTCATCACGCTCAGGCTGAGGTTTTCCGCGCCCAGGATGCGCCGCACCTGGCGCATCATTTCTTCTACCCGTACGTCCGAGCCGGTATTGCGCGTACCGTTGTAGCCGGCGAACAGCAGCTTGAGCTTTTCCCCAGGCTGCCACGGCCGGCCCTCGCCCAGCATCCATTTGAGCTTGGTGATCTCAATCGAGGCGCTTACCCAGGCTTCCAGCATCAGGTCGGTCATGCGGCGGTGCCTCCCGCCGGCGCCGGCCAGTCCTGATAGCGATAGCTGAAATGGTTGTCGCGGCTGAATTTCAGCAGCGGGTAGCTGTACTCCGAGAAAGCCGCCGGCTGCCGGCCCATTTCGCGCACCACCCGGGTGTTATCAAACACCGTGTTCCACACCAGGTAGGGGAGGAACACTTTCAGTAGAGAGGCGCCGTAGCCCAGGTTACTGCGTCGGCGGGCCAGCCTCTCCACGACGCCGGCAAAGGGCCGCTGCAGGCTGGGCATATAAAAGGGCGGCCGCTTGTGCTGCGCCCGTGCCAGGCCCGTAGTCAACTCGCGAAAAGTTTGCGAGGCCACCCCGGACGACAGATGGTACGTATCGTAATCAGGCCGGGGTTTCTGATGCAGGGTGACGATGGAATCGGCGACGAAGTCCACATTCACAATATCGATCTTGTCCGCCGGGCGGAAGGGCAGCACCGGCAGGCCGGCCAGGAAAACGAAGGCCCGGACCATGTCAAACTGGGTGGTCTGGGGATAGCGGCTGTCTCCCAGAACGATGCTGGGGCGAAAAATGGTGCGCGGCACATCGGGCAGCAATTGCCGGATCATGTGTTCGCAGAATTTCTTGGTGCGGGCGTAGGGATCGTAGTCGGAGCGCGCCCAGTCGATGGCCTCCTCTTCCTTGACCACCTCGTTGCTGCGCTGGCCGGCCACGGCTACGGTGCTGACATGGCTGAAGCGCCGCAACCCGTGGTGCTCGCGCGCCGCCATCGCCAGCTTGACGACCTCGAGCGTTCCCCGCAAATTCACATTAAGACAGGATTTCTCGGACTTGCGGTTCAATGAGGCCGCGCAATGGATGATGGAGTCGGTGGACTCCGCCAGGCGCCGGTAGTCGTCTTCTCCTAGCCCGAAGCGGCTTTCCGTCAGGTCGCCGCGGTAAATCGTGATACGCGAGTACAGGTGCTGGTGAAAGCGGGGAAAGTTGAGGTGCAGCTGCAGGGCGCGCCACAGGCGCTGTTCCGCGTCACGCGCGTCCTTGGCGCGCACCAGCAGGTTAAGTTCGTCGCGATGCCCTTCCAGCAACCCGGCGGCCACGTGCGCGCCGATATAGCCGGTCGAGCCCGTCAGGAATATTGCCACGTTGCTCCGGTTGTGCCTGTGCCCATGCTGTCATCCGGCGCCGCCGTGCAGCTGGGGCCAGCTTTGCCTTCAGGCCTGGCGGAGTGATCGCCGCGGCGGGAGCGGACGTCCACCGTCCGGCCTTCAATCAGAGGATAAGTCCACTTGCGCAATGCCGGGATATGCACGTTAATCCAGTATTCCCACCAATCCAGCGAGCGCGTGTCGTAGCCGAAGAGCGCCTTCTCTTCTTCCGGCAGAGCCTGCGACAACCACTCCACGTGTTCGGCCTCAAAGTCCTGCTCGTTGTGCAGGATAAAGGGCTCGAACAGCTCGATCAGCTTTTCTACCCGCTCCAGCCCGCGCTCCGTCCGCACCAGCGGCGGCTGCAGGAAAGGAAAGGGCGCGGTCAGCCGCTGCAGAGACTTGATCACTGCTTTCTGAGCCGGCGCCGACAGCCGCTGGTACCGTTCCTTGGAAACGGGAATGGTGTCGAAACGCATGCGCAGCTGGTGGTGCAGCCCATTTTGCGCGCGATAAAACTTGCGGTGCGCCAGGCAGGTCAGCTCGATGGAGCGTCCCATATCGCAAGGATTCGTGACCGAGGTGGCCAGCTGGTAAAGCGGCTGATGACAGCGCTCGACCAGGGCGGCCGCGATCAGGGTCATGCCCCGGCAGACAGTGTCG
>DATGIY010000452.1:0-2442 GCA_035295475.1 Terriglobales bacterium | reverse complement strand
AAGGTCAGCGTATCCGATACCGGCCCGGGAATTGCGCCGGAGTTTCACCAGGAGATTTTCGACGATTTCGTCCGCCTGCCGCAGGCGGGAGCATCGGCAGAGGGCGTGGGACTGGGATTGGCCATCGCGCGCCGGCTGGTGCAGGCGTTTGGCGGCAAGGTGTGGGTGGAAAGTGAACTGGGCGCGGGCAGCAAATTTTGCTTCCTGCTGCCCTTACGTCCGGCCGGGACCGCGGGAGGAGCACGATGAGCGCTTCCCCCAGTATTCTGCTGGTCGATGACGAACCCGGCATGCTGCGCTATATCCGCACGCTGCTGGAGGTGGATTCCTACAAAGTCGAAACCGCCAACAACGGCAATGACGCGCTGGAGCGGGTGCAGCGCGGGCTCAACCCCGATCTCGTGCTGCTGGATCTGCTCATGCCCGGCATCGACGGACTGCAGACCCTGGAGCAGCTGCGGCAAATGCAGCCGGGAATGAAGGTGGTGATGCTCTCCTGCGTGAGCGACACGCGCAAGGTGGTGCAGGCTATCCGCCTGGGGGCGCAGGATTATCTGACCAAACCGTTTCAGAAAGCGGAACTGGATGCGGTAATCAAGCAGTGCCTGCGGGCGGAGACACACGCCGGCGGCGAAGTAGAAGAGCTGTGCGATGACGTCTTTTTCGTGGCCGCGAGCCCGGCCATGAAAAAGATCCGCAGCCAGGCGGCGCTGGTGGCGGCAGTGGACATTCCGGTGCTGCTGCTGGGCGAAAGCGGGACGGGCAAAGAGGTGCTGGCGCGGCTGATCCACAAGCTTTCGCCACGCGCTCACCGCACCTTCCTGAAAGTGAACTGCGCCGCGGTTCCCGCCGACCTGCTGGAAAGCGAGCTCTTCGGCTACGAAGCGGGCGCCTTTACCGGGGCTACCCATCCCAAGCCGGGCAAATTCGAGCTGTGCAACAAGGGGACCATCCTGCTGGATGAAATCGGCGAAATGCCGCCCATGCTGCAGGCCAAGCTGCTGCACGTGTTGCAGGACCAGCAGTTTTCGCGCCTGGGCAGCCGGTCGGTGATCAAGGTGGACGTGCGTATCCTGGCCGCCACCAACATCAACATCCCAGAAGCTATCGCCACCAAGCGACTGCGCGAGGACCTCTACTACCGCCTGAACGCCTTCACCTTGCAGTTGCCGCCGCTGCGCGAGCGCAAGGAAGAGATCCCGCTGCTGCTGAAACATTTCATGTCGCGCATGGCGGAGCACTATGCCCGTCCCCCGCTGGCGCTTTCGCCCACCCTCTTGCAGCGCTGCCTGGAATATTCCTGGCCGGGAAACCTGCGCGAGGTGAGCAACTTTGTGAAGCGTTACCTGATTCTGGCCGACGAGAATGCGGCCATCGCTGAATTGCAGCCGCACACGGACGGCAACGGCGCAGGATTCGGAGTGGCGAGCAAGGACAGCAGCGAAGAGACGGGCGGGCTGAAATCGGTGGCGCGCAGCGCCAAAGATGAAGCCGAGGCCGAGGCCATCACCCGCGCGCTGGAACAAACCAACTGGAACCGCAAGCAGGCAGCGGCGCTGCTGAAGATCAGCTATAAGGCTCTGCTGTACAAGATCCGTCAGTACGGCATCGCCGAGCCGCAAAGACACCACAAGCTGACCGCGGGCGCGTAGGCACCGCCTTTCCGAGTACAAGCGACAGAGATGTTGCAGGTAATGTCTCTGCCATCCGGAACCATTCCCACATCTTACCGCGCGAAATGCCCCGTAACTGCACAGGGTCTGTGCGGCCAAATGTCGGGCACCAGCACTGCCTTCTCTGCGCTACAATCGCCAGCTAAACCCAAACCGGCCGCAAGCGGAGCCCAATTTAGAGAGGCAAAAGATCCATGCACAAGAGTTCCCTGTCACGCCGCGATTTCATGCTGCTGGGCGCAGGAGCGGCTGCCGCCGGCATCGCCGCCAAAGTTACTGTCCTGGAACCGAAAGCGCTTTGGGCATCGGCCCGCCCGGTGCCGCCCAGCGATGTGGTGCGCTTCGCCTCCATCGGCACGGGAGTGCGCGGCTGCGAACTGCTGAAATCTTCGGTGTCGGTGCCGGGCATAGAGTGTGTAGGTGTCTGCGATCTCTACGATTCGCGCCACGAGGCGGCGCAAGAGGCGGTAGGGAAACGGGTACCCGCCACCCGCAACTACCACGACATCCTTAACCGCAACGATGTGGACGCCGTGATCGTGGCCGTGACCGACCATCACCACCGCAAGGTAGTCGAGGACGCCTGCGCCGCGGGCAAGGATGTCTATTGCGAAAAGCCCATGTCGCATACCGTGGAGGACGGCTTTGCCATCATCGATGCGGTACAGAAAAACAAACGCATCCTGCAGGTGGGCAGCCAGCGGGTAAGCTCGATTCTTTATGCCAAGGCCAAGGAAATCTACGACTCCGGCAAGCTGGGCGAGGTGTG
>DATGIY010000451.1:0-4209 GCA_035295475.1 Terriglobales bacterium | reverse complement strand
CTGCAGCGCGTGCTGATCGATCTGGTGAAGCAGAATGCCTGGCCGGTGACCTTCAGCATAGGGGCGGCGACTTTCGTAGCCGAACCGGAATCGCTCGACCAGATGATTCAAAGCGCCGATGATCTGATGTACACCGCTAAGCGCAATGGGAAGAATCGCATTGCGCAGGCGGTGGTGGGCGCATAGACCCCGTCAGCTTTTTCCGCCGGGTTGCCTACGAGCCTGTAGGATACCTGTAGCTCTGTCCAGCTGACGTTGACAACCTCCCAAGCCCAATCTGCACCAGACATAGGAGTGCTGCGGCACTTCGGAGGTGATGATGCTTTGGACCCTGTTTGTAATTCTGCTGATCGCCTGGATTCTGGGCTTGGTCGGCACCTATCAGATTGGCGCCTTTATCTGGCTGCTACTGGTAGCTGCGGTAATTGTGTTGATTCTGCAGCTGGTGACCGGACGAAGGCCGGTCGCTTGAAGTTGAGCCCGAGGCAAACAAATCGCCCGCCGCGAGGAGCAGCGCGGCGGGTGCAAATTCGCGGGGGCGTGCTGGGCACGTAATCATATGCTGTGGCTGATTTTCTTTATTTTGCTGGTTCTATGGCTGCTCGGTTTGATCGGGACCTACACGATTGGAGCGTGGCTACACCTTCTACTCGTGCTGGCCATCATTGTGCTCATCATTCAGCTGGTGACTGGAAGACGAAGCGCGGTGTAGAGCATTGAGTAATTGAGTAATCGGATAATTGTGTAATTTGATTCTCGCCAGTCTTGGGTCCAGTTTGGAAGCTTGCAGATTCGGCCGCCCGAGACAGAGTGGGCGCCGCTCAGGCGCGGCCAAGTGTGAGCCCCGCGTCCTCCGCAGTTCCAAAAATAAATCGGGCAATCGGCAAGTAAAAATTCACTTCACGTGCCAATTACCCGATTACTCAGTTTCTCGATTACACAATTTCAGCGGCTCCCGACAGGCGCAGCCACGGCCGGCTCCGGCGCTTCGATGCTGGCTTCCCGCAGGAATTTGGCAGCCTCTTCCGGCGGGGTGGGATTGATATAAAACCCCGTTCCCCACTCGAATCCTGCCGTCTTAGTCAGCTTGGGCATGAATTCGATGTGCCAGTGATAGTGGTCGTTAGTGGGGTCCTGCACCGGCGAAGTGTGAATCACCAGGTTATACGGCGGATTATCCAGCACCCGGTCGGCCTTCTGCAGCAGCAGTTTGATCGCCTTGGAAAGGTTTTCGTACATGCTGGAGGAGGAGTTTTCAAAGGCGGACTCGTGCGTCTTGGGCAGAATCCACGTTTCGAAGGGGAAACGCGGGGCGTAGGGAGCGATGGTCAGGAAGTTTTCGTTCTCGCTGACTACGCGCAGGCCGTTTTCCATTTCCTGGCGGATCACATCGCAGAACACGCAGCGCTCCTTGAAAATGTAGTACTGCTTGGCGCCTTCCAGTTCCTCGATGACCTGTCGCGGCAGAATGGGTAGCGCGATCAGCTGGGAATGAGCGTGCTCCAGGGAAGCGCCCGCGGGCTCGCCGTGATTTTTGAAGATCAGGATGTACTTAAAGCGCCGATCTTTCTTGAGATCGAGAATACGGTCGCGGAAAGTCCACAGCACGTCTTCAACCCGCTTGGCGGGGAGGGTAGCCAGGGTGGAGTTGTGGTCAGGCGTCTCGATGATGACCTCGTGAGCGCCGATGCCATTCATCTTGTCGAACATGCCTTCGGCCTGACGATTGAGATTGCCCTCGATGCCCAGCGCGGGGAATTTGTTGGGCACCACGCGCACCGTCCAGCCGGACGTGTCGCGCTGCGGCGGGCCGCCGTTCTGGCTGGGCCGGTAGGCCTGGATTTCGGGCGGGGTTTTGTCTTCGTTGCCGTAACAGAAGGGGCAAAAACCGCCCTTGATCTTTACCTGTTCACGGGCAAAATCGGTGGGCCGTTTGGCCCGGTCGGTGGAAATGATGACCCACCGGCCGACTACGGGATCTTTTCTTAACTCAGGCAATTTAGTTCTGCATCCTTTCCCAAATTGTTCATTTTACGATAGCGAGAACGCATTTTTAAATAAGGTGATTTCCGGAGAAGTACAGGACCTGTCGTAATAGACGCTGAGTACGTCAAAACGCCAAGGGGGAGAACCGGCGACGTGGCGTAGGTACTCGCCCGCCATGCCCGCCAGTTCGTGCTGCTTTTCGGCGTCCACGGCGGCTTCCGCCGGCTTCACGTCGCGAGTGGTACGTGATTTGACCTCCACAAAACAGAGCACATCGCCATCCCAGCCGATAAGGTCAATCTCGCCTCGGCGCCGTGGTGAGCGCCAGTTGCGCGCCACCATGACGTAGCCCAGACGGCGGAGGTAAAAATACGCTTCCTCCTCGCCCCGGCTACCGACCTGCTGGTGCGGCGCCGTGGCCGGAGGGCGCAAAACCAGCTCAGCCAGGCGGTCCAACAGGCGCAACGTAAACCGGGTCACACGGCCAGACATGCACACATCCTGGTAGGCAAGCCGGGGAGATGTTGCGAGTTTAGCGCCGAAAATGGGCCGCTGTCATTAAGAACCCGTAAAGGCAGGGGTGGTTGTGGTTGGTGGCGGCGTCAGGTTGCGCCATCGGGCGCAGGCGCGAAGGCCGCCATGCCCAGTCTTCACTTAGTCGTCCAGGGTTGACTCGATGGCGAACAGAAGAGCCCCAGGGCCGTCGAAGGGGTCTATGACCGCATCGGCATAGGCCGGAAGCTCATGGATACGGCAATACATGACGACGTGAGTCGCCGGCCAGCGCTTTTTGACTTCCGCGGCCAAGGCAATGCGATCATCGTAAGGGAGAGAAGCGCCAAGGACGGCGACATCGAAGTTGGCAGCAGAACACCTGTCTACGGCCTGCCCATAATCTTCGACACCGCAGACGTTATAACCCGCATTCTGCAGCACCATGCTGCGAGTGCGCAGCACGGAATCGTCGTTCGACACGGAAAGAATCTTGGGCTTGCCTCTGGCCGCGGCAGTGTTGCTGGACTGGTGCGCCATGGCTAGTGAATGCTGCACGAGAGTTGCCATCTTTCGCAGTTTGGGATTCAAGCACTTAGGGTGAAACCTGGGACGAGCCGCGAACCGACCGAGAAAAAATTGCCAGAAAAAATTACCCGCATGCAAAAAGGAAGAGCCGTTTGCAACTATGGCTCTTCCCTCAACCAGGATTGTTTTTATGCGCCTTGCGGTTTACCCGGGCCAACGGCTTTGTGCGATTTACCACCAACTTCTTCGATGCATTGTTCGAGAACATCGAGCGCTTCATCGGCTTCTTTACGCGTGACCACGAGCGGAGGCGCAATACGAATAGAGTTCGGCCCCGCACCCAAAAACAGAATGCCCTGCTGGAAAGCGAGCTCAACGATGCGGTCGCGCTCGGGTCCGGCCGGAGTTGTGCTTTCGTGATCCTTCACGATTTCTACCCCGATCATGAGCCCCTGACCGCGCACGTCGCCCACCATGGCGTGCTTCTGCGGCCAGTTGCTGAGGCGCTGCAGAATGTGGCGTCCAATTTCAGCCGCATTCTTCATGCCCTCACGTTCGATGACATCAAGGGTGGCGAGAGCGGCGGCGATGCAGACGGGATTGCCGCCAAAAGTGGAGGCGTGCGAACCCGGCACCCAGTCCATGATGGCTGCCTTGCTGATGGTCACCCCCAGAGGCATGCCGGAAGCAATGCCCTTGGCGATGCAAACAATGTCGGGCTCCACGCCGGCGTGCTCGATAGCCCACCACTTTCCGGTGCGACCCACGCCTGACTGCACTTCATCGGCGACCAGCAGGATGCCGTTTTCGTCGCAGATGCGGCGCAGTTCGCGCAGGAATTCCGGTGGCGCCACTACGTAGCCGCCTTCCCCCTGGATAGGCTCGACGAATATGGCAGCAACTTCCTCGGGAGGCAGCGTGGTCTTGAACAGTTTTTCTTCAATGAAACGAGCGCAGTCGATGGCGTACTGCCTGGCATCCGATCCTTTGGGCCGGCGGTAAAGGTTGGGATAAGGGATGTGGGTGACCCCGGGCATGAGCGGCGCGAACCGGCGCTTCTGCTGAGGTTTGGAGGCCGTGAGCGCCAGAGAGCCCATGGTACGGCCATGAAATGCGCCGTAGAAGGCGATGATGTTCTGCCGCTGAGTGTGGTAGCGGGAGAGCTTGATCGCCGCTTCTATGGCTTCCGTTCCCGAGTTACCG
>DATGIY010000450.1:0-3786 GCA_035295475.1 Terriglobales bacterium | reverse complement strand
ACACCCCTCCGGGTTCGCCAAAGCCACCCAGATAGTAAAGTCAGCAAGGGTTATCAGAAAGTTACGGACGTAATGGAATTTCCCCGACAGAACAGGCGACACGCGGCGCCGGCCGGGCACGCGATACGCCGCACCAAAATTATGACTGCTCCTCCAGCATCTTCAATGCCCGGCAGAGGATTTCTCGGTGTTGCTCGGATAGGGTGAGGAATTCAAAGCCATGGCGGAAGCCATGGCGATAGCGCACCGCGGCTCGCAACCTGATCACCATCATAGTGCCGGGCAATGTGAACTCCAGGGAAGCCACCTCGCCGGGCTGCAACTCATGCGTGAGGGTGGCGCTCATCCCGTCTTGCCCGATTTCATTAGCGCGTCCCCACAGAGACTCCAGGGCGCCCTCGCGATGCAACTGCACCGCGACTCGCATGTTTACGTTGTAACGAGGGAAACGCCGTGCTTCTTTGCCAGCCGAAGCGTTAGGGCCGGAGACTGCATCCGTCCTCTTCACTGCTCGCCTCTTTCGCGGCTATCGCGAAACCTTCAATTGCCGTGTAATACGTATCCTGGCTCTAAGGGAAGCTTGCCGCCCACCCGCACCACTTCGATGCCGCCGGTGATGGAGTACACGTCCACCAGCCCTACTCCTCCCGGAGTGGCCTCCACTTTTTTCACCACGGCGTCGTCGGAATCCACCACCATGATCGCCGGGCGGTCGCTACGCCCATGATTCGCGCTTGCAATCAGTTGGCTCACTTCATCCGCGGTTAATCCGTATACCTTTTCCAGAACAATCCGCATCTCCCGCGAGCTTGGGTCGCGCGTGATGAGGGTAACGGGGTGGCCATTGGGCCAGCGCTGCGTCTGTCCTTTGCAGAGCTTCACCAGATCGCTGAAGGTGATTCCTTTGAGATTATTGCCTTTGTTGGAGATGACGGCCAGATCCTTGGCCAGCGCCGCTTGGGCGCAGAATACGGCCAGGACCAGTGCCCATAACACGGAGCGGACGCGCATCATCTTTTCCAAGAAATTAGCCGGATTATAGCTCGTTATTCCTGACAAGCTTTACATTCCGAAGGTCATGTCCCTACAGGGGAACAAAGAGAGTACCGAGCTGCAGGCATAAACGGCGGGGAAAACGTGTTCCGAAAGCCGGTATTTGAGAAAATCGGGTCCGTTCAACCCAAACCTACGACAGTTCCACTTAAACCGAGTGTAAGTATTACTGTCGATAGCTGCTCGACGGCAAGATAATAGCAAGGACGGATTTGCTCACCATGCCCCGCCTGCTTTCCTCCTCTCGCCTCCTTATGTGGCGGCCGAGAATCCAGAGGCACTTCGCCTTCCAATCCTCCTCAGTAGAGACGTTGCTGGCAGGGTCCCGCCCCTAATCCGATAGAGCCGTTGCTTGCAATATCTGAATGTCGGCACAATGAGCTACGTTTCTACAGGTTTATTTTCCCGCCTGGCCTTCCCCATGCGGCAGGCCATAAAGCCGGGCGGCGTTCTCGAAGAGCACCATGTGAGCCAGTTGCAGCGCCCGGGCGCGGCTGATCTCGCCATCCTGCATCATGCCGGTGAGCGCCAGAGCGAGCGCCCGCCGCCCGCTGGTGGCAATCATGTATCCAATGGAATCCCAGTCGTATGCCGGTGAGTTACCAGGATAAAGGTCGGTTCCGAACATCACCTTCTCCGGATACCACTCCAGCCAGTCGCGGATCACCGCGCTCAGCGCCCGCGGCGAAAGCATCCAGTCCTGCTCGGAAAAATCGGCGTAAGCGTTCGGTTTGCCCAAGAGAAACGCGGTGACCTTGGAATACGGTCCGGAACCGCCGTGCAACAGAACGAATTTGGTTTGACGCAGGCTGGGATCGTCGAGCACCGAATCCAGCAGCCCGGGATCGGAGCCCGCAATATGGAAATATCCGCCGCAACCCGCGCCAGTATGAATGTGGACCACCAAGCCAAGTTTTCCCGCGGCGCGCGCGATTTCGCGAAACAGCACATCCTGCAACTGCAGATAATCCGGTTTGGGCGGGACGCCCGCTCCTGCGTACCGGGCGTAGATTTGCGCCGCTTTGCTGTGATCGGCTTCGCCAAAGTCCAGGGTCCGCAAGTACGCGGCTTCGAACTTGATGGCCACCGCCCCGGCCTCTTTCTGATGCTGCAGGGTAGGAAGAATCACGCGGGCTACATAGTCGTTCAGGTTGGTGGGGACTTTGTCCAGGCCCGCTCGCTGCAGATAACGCCGCAAGAGCATTTCCTCGCGGGCAAAGAAAAATTTGCGGTCAGGATTTTCGCTGGCCAATTGCTGGTTGTTGAGCGGTAGCAGCAGCGCATCGTCGTAAGGCACCCAAACAAAGCGTGGCGGAGCCAGCCCAGGACCCATGGCGATGCGGTTGGCCAGCATGAAGCGGATATTCAGCTTATCCAGGACCCAACTGGGAAACTTAGCGCCCTGCTCCCGTTGCACCGCTTGACGGCGGGCGAGCAACTCGCGCATGTGGTCCGGACTCTTGTCGTCGTAGGCATACCCGTAAAGCTCCTTCCACGCCTGCAGGAAGAGTGGATTCTCGGGGCGCACCATGGTGGGGTCGGCTGTCGGCTCCAGAGGCGCGCAGGGCAGGGCATCGTAATCATCATCTTTTTCCCCTGCCGTGACCACCTTGGGCACGTGCGTATGATCGTCGATTGCCGGGATTCTATTGATCTCCTGCAGCAGTTGCGGATCCGGCGTTTGCTGCGCTGCCATGAGGGACGCGAATATCAGAACCGTCGTTATCAGGCACAGCGTTGTTGATTTCATCAGTGCTCCAGTCACCTGCGGGATGATTTTGCAGCTGCCCCTTCGCCGACGCTACGGTGCCCTATTTTCCGCTACAATGCATCCAAACCATCGTTCTTCCAAGGCTCAGGCGGTACATGTCCCGGTCCCCAAACCGATGGTCTGCTCTGCTCGCTACAGTGGCCTTGTTCTCCGCGCTCGCTGTCGGCCAGGTGCAGCCGAAGGCCCAGCTGCGAATCACCGTAACCGATGAAAACGGAGTGGCCCAGCGCTCGGTGCGGGTTGCGCTGCAACTCGCTGGCACCTCCACCGTTTTCAAAGAGGAAACCGATTTCGCCGGACGCTGCCGGCTTAACGGCCTTCCGTTCGGCGCTTACCAGTTACACGCTGAAAAAGAAGGATTCTACGCGCTGACGGAAACCGTGCCGGTGAACGCGGCCACCGCCGCCATCGAGGTCATGCTCCATCACGTGCAGGAAGTGAAGGAGGAAGTGAACGTGGTGGAGTCCGCCCCCGCCATCGACCCGGAAAAGATCGCCGACACCCGCACCCTCTCCGGCCTGGACGTTATCAATATTCCTTATCCTGTCACCCGCGATTATCGCAATGTTCTGCCCTATATCCCCGGCGTCGTGCAGGACAGCAATGGTCAGCCGCACGTGGTCGGCGGCCACACCTACGAAACCCTGGACACACTGGATGGCTTCGACATCACCGACCCGGTAGATGGCACTCTCCAACTGCGCGTCTCCACCGACGCCATCCGCTCCATCGACGTGCAGAGCAGCCGCTACTCCGCCGAATACGGCCGTTCCTCAGCTGGCGTGCTCAACCTTACCACCGGTATCGGCGACGATCACCTGCGCTACAGCGGCACCAACTTCCTGCCCTCGTTTAAGTTCATCCGCGGCATCAATCTGGACAAGTGGACGCCGCGCTTCACCGTTTCCGGTCCCTTGAAAAAGGGCAAGGCCTGGTTCTACGACGCCGAGGACTTCGAATAC
>DATGIY010000449.1:0-4845 GCA_035295475.1 Terriglobales bacterium | reverse complement strand
ATCTGATTAATAACTCCTAATCCTTCCTTTACCACCAATATCTGGCCAGCCATCTGCTGGCGAATGGTATCCACGGTGCCGGCCGGCCAATGAATGCTGATGCTATCGACTTGGGTTGCCGCACCCAGGCCAAAATGCGTTCGCGGGTCGCTGGCTGACAGAAAACTGCTGTTAGCCCTGACTTCCTGCACCTGACTGTGCCCGCCGGCATTAATTTCGATCCTGGCTCCCAGGCCATCGCGGTTGGAGCGCGTGCCGATCGTCTTAATGGCAATCCAATGGTTTTGTCGGAGTTTGCTCCCTGCGTTCCTCAACAGGATGGGCGGCCCGCCCAGCTGGGTGACAATTACATCCAGACTTCCGTTGTTATTGAAATCGCCCACGGCGAGTCCGCGGTGCACTCCTTTGCGCTTCATTGCCTCCCCGGCGTGCAACCCCACTTCTTCAAAGCGCGCACCCAGGTTGTGAAATAAGAAATTGCGCTCCGCATAGGTCACCCCGAAGCCATGACCATCCATCTGCGGGTTCACATGCCCATTGGCCACAAAAATGTCCATGCGGCCATCGTTGTCATAATCGAAAAATTTCACTCCGAAACCCAGAAACGGCATGCTGATGGGACCAAATCCAGTCGGGCCGGCTTGGTCAGTGAAACTGCCGTTGTGGTCGTTGTGGTAGAGATTGTTGGTGTCGTCGGAGAAATTGGTTTTGACCAGATCGGACCAGCCGTCATTATCATAATCGGCGCTGTCCACGCCCATGCCCGCCTGCGGCAAGCCATCAGCGCTGAAGGCTACACCGGCCGCCATGCCCACCTCCGTGAATCCGCCTTTGCAGTTGTTGTGATAAAGCCGGCTGGGGGAAGAGTCGTTGGAGACGTAGAGGTCAAGACAGCCGTCTTTATCGTAATCCAGCCAAATCACGCCCAGGCCGTAGTCGGCGTCGGTATCGATCCCCAATTTGTCGCTGATGTCCGTGAAGGTGCCGTTCCCATTATTGTGGTATAGGCGATCGCGTGATCCCTTTAGCCCGCGCGGGCCGCAGGAAACAGGAATGCCACGGTACTGGCAGAAGGCAGTGCTGCCAAAGGCGGGCAGGTGATTCAAGTCGAGGTCCACGTAGTTCGTGACATACAGATCCAGGTACCCGTCATTGTCGTAGTCCCCGAAAGCCGCGCTGGTGCCCCAGCGCCCGCCGTTATCCACGCCCGCCTTGGCAGTCACATCGGTAAATGTGCCGTTGCCGTTGTTGTGATAAAGAACACCACCGTCGAGATACGTAATATAGACGTCCTCGAAGCCATCGTTGTCATAATCGCCCACGGCCACGCCAAATCCCCAGCCGCAGTGATTCAGACCCGCTCGCGCGCTGGCGTCGGTAAAAGTGCCGTTATGATTATTGCGGTAGAGCGTGACGCGGTGGCAGCGCCCAGCACGCATGTCGGCGAGAGTAGAACCATCCACCAGCAGAATGTCCATCCAGCCATCGTTGTCATAGTCGAATACGGCCACGCCGCCGCACATCGATTCCATGATGTAAAGCTTTTGTGGGCCCCCGCAGGTAAGGCGGGACTGAATGCCGGCAGCGCGGGTTATATCCTCGAACGTGACTCCAGCCGAAGCCTGTGTGGGACTCTTGGATTTTGCGGTTTCGGAACTCCCCCAGACAGAGAATGCCGCCATGAAAACCGCAATTGTCAAAGTAGCCGGCAGGCGCATTAGTGGACGCCGGAGGCCATCCCCCCGGTTTGCGGCTGCTGCTTCCGCAGTTGCTGGAAGAGCTGCAGTTCGGCGTTCGCGCCCGTGTTGTCGCCGGTCTGGCGGAGGGCGCGAGCCAGTTGGTAATGGGGGCTGGGATCGCTGGGGTTGAGCGCCGCGCATCGCCGAAAGGCCTCGACCGCCGCCGGCGTCTGCTTCAAAACCAGCAGCGCTTTGCCCAAATCGTAGAAAGCGTCAGCGCGCGTGCTGTCCTGGCCAATGGCTTGGCGCAGATTATCGGCGGCGGCTTGCGCCTGTCCGGATTCGAGCAACACGTGCCCGAGCTGGTAGTAAACCTCGGCCGGCGCGTGTCCGCGCGCCACCTCTTTCTTATATTCGGCAATTGCCTCCTGATTTCTCCCCAGGCTGGCGTACGCATATCCCAGATGGTAATGTCCGAGCTCCAGGTCAGGCTTCAACCGCAACGCGGTCTTGAACTCTTCAATCGCCTGCAGCGACCGGTTGCTGTTCTGATAAGCCCGTCCCAGCAGCAGGTGCGCCATGGGGTGATCCGGTTTCAGCCGTAAGGCCTTCTCCAATTGCTCCGCCGCCGCCGCATATTGCCGGTCCTGCAGATGGACCAGTGCGGTATCGAAGTAGATATCGTAGTCTCTGGGACGCAGTTTCTCAGCCTGCGCTAGCTGCGCCAGAGCGTCGGGATTCCTCCCGCTTTGGAAGTAGGCGATGCCCAGCCAATGATGGAAGTCCCCGTTCTCCGGCCAGCGCGACACCGCTTGCTCCCCCATTGAAATCGCCTGTGGCAGTTGCTTGGTTTGCAGCAGGTTTAGCAGTTGGCTGGCGACCTGCTCTTGAGTTTCGGAACCGGAGCGAATGGGCGCCGCTGCCTGCGCATGCCCCGCCACCACAGTGGAAAACGTTATGATCGCGAGCGCAGCCGAGCGCAACCATGGGACTGGTCCTTGCCACCGAGTCGCGCTGAATTCTCCGCTTGCGAGCAGGTCGAACACTGAAGAAGGCATGAAGGCGTGGTTCGAATGTTAGCTATTTCTCAGGCCGAGGCGCAACTCCCGGGGCCGGCAAAACAAAAAAGGCCCGGCCGAAGCCGGGCCAGCAGGAAAGTGTTTTGCTCAGTATTTCGGCGATGACCAGCCGGAACCAAAGCGAAAGCTCAGGCCCACCGAAACGCGGAAATTGTTCTGCGTGGAACTGCCGCTAACACCCAGAGCCGCGATGCTGGCAGGCACGCCGTGACGTGTCATCAGATAGTCTGCGCCCGTGATCACACCCAGGTGCTTACTAACGCCGAAATCAACGCCGCCACCCAGCGCGGTTGCGAAGCTGGTATCGCTGGCGCTATCGCTGAAGGACAGTCCGGCAAGAGTTCCTGACGCTGACAAGGTTTCGCGATCCATGCCGATCAACCCATGCACAAATGGGCTGGTCCGGCCGTGGCCCAGGTCAATTCGCGGGCCGACCACGAAAGTGGTGTGCTTTTCCGATGCCGAACCCGTGCTGGTAGTGATGCCGTTGCTGAACAAGGCGCTCTCGGAATGGGATACTCCGGCCACGTTGCCTTCAAATCCCAGCCAATTGTTCACGAAAAAGGTGCCGCCGGTATTCCAGCCGTTGGCACTCAGGCGATTCGCTCCGCCAAACCCCTGATCCAGGTTCGAATACGTATACCCGCCCACCACCTCCGCCTTGGGCATCAGCTGCGCCCAGGTACTGGAGGCGCAGACTGCTAAAGCAAGAACCAGAAAGCTCTTGAATCTAAGCATCTTATGTTTTTCTCCTGGTAAAAAGATTTCCCACCCCGGCTTGCATTCGAGCTAGTTTCGCGTGCTCCGGGGAAGTTGGCGAGATTACCCCCGCCGTAGACCGTTAACGGCGCCTTTGGACATGTACTTTGGGAGGGAATGGACTCAGGCTTGCACCAGGACAAATGGCGGGATGTGATAGTAAGTCACTGGCTTACAGTAACTTAGAAATACGTTACCGCCCAAAGACTGCGCTTCACGGCGGGAGCTGTTACTCCCGAAAGGGTTGAAATCACTGCGGCACGGGGGGATTTTCAGCCGCCGAAGGTGATTTCCGCCTCTCCGGCGCACCGTTTTTTCGTAATTCCTCAGCCCGTTTTCCCGCGTCCGCGGCCATTTTCTGCTTTCCCTCTCCCTGGTAGGCCTGCTGCAGCAACTCGAAAGCCTGAACACTCGGCTTCTGGGCTGCCAGGCCCTTGAGCTGGTCCGCGGCCTCGGCATATTTCTTTTCCGCCAGCAGCACACGGCCCAGTTCCAGTTGAGCCTCGGGATTTTGTGGATCGGTAAGGAGCGCCGCTTGCAACTGGTCTTCTGCAGCTGCGGGCTGACTCAGCTGCAGATACGTCCGCGCCAGCAAAAGCCGTGCCGGCAATTGTTCGGGCAACAAACGCAGGCTAGCTTCCAGGGCTTCGCGGGCCCCGGCAAAATCCTTGAGAGCAAATAGTGCCTGTCCCTGATAGAAAGCGCTGGTGGAATCTCCCGGCCGCAGTTGCCGCGCCTTGCCCAGATAAGAGGCGGCCTGACTATTATTTCCGGCTTTCAGTTCCAGTTCCCCCAATTGCGAGAAGGCCACCGCCGCGCCCTTATCTTTATCTATTACCTGTTTCAGCAGAACACGCGCCTGCTCAACCTGACCGCGATCATTGGCTAGTAGCGCGGAATGTAACAGGTTCTCTTCCACAATCCGGTCCTTGGGATCGGGAAGCTGCGCGTCAGCCGCCGTCGTCGTGGCCGCAGGTCGTTCTGCCTGATACTGCTTCAGCAAGGTCAGGAGCTTTTCGACGTCAGGTTCGGCGGCGGAGTAAGCGTTGCGAAGCTCGTGCGGGTCCGCGCCCAAGTCGTAGTATTCAGGCCGCGGCGCCTGAATTAGCTTCTTTCCGTTTACGCGTACGCAGCGCAGCGGCGCCCAGCCAAAATGGCGCGGATAGTCCGTCTCGCCGAACAACGGCGGCTGGCTGTCCTGCCTGCCTCCTGCCAAGAGAGCCTGCAATGAGCTTCCATCCATCGGCTCCGATGTGGAAATGCCCAGCAGACCCAGAACCGTGGGCAAAATATCGATCGTCCTTACCTGTGCTTCGACCACTTCTCCC
>DATGIY010000448.1:0-3035 GCA_035295475.1 Terriglobales bacterium | reverse complement strand
GGAAAAAGGCCAGTCGCGAGTGCGCGCGAACTCAATGGCGCGCAACATACCATCGAAACTGCGGTAGGGACCGCCGGGAGCGGCGATCAAGCCATCGAAATTTTCCAAACTGCTTTCGCTGCCTGGCTCCTGCAGGGAAAGCGTTGGTATCCAGCGCACATCGGCTGCCAGAGACAGCTGGCGGGCCGAGTGCTGGATGGCTCGAGCGATGGCTGGATGGGTATGAAATTCAGGGTTGAAGTCGCCAACTACACCAATATTCACTTGACCGCGCATAACGGCTCCTGGGATGGCTTGGGTTTGAGGTTAGTTGAGTTCGCGACCGAGGATAGGAAATTCTAACATCCTGGTTGCGGTTTCACGCAGGCACGAAGGCAGGCTTACGCATGGTGAATGATGACGGTCTTTGTCCCGGCTTTGGCGGTTCGGCTAAACGGCACCAGGGTTAGTCAACGGCTGGCGCCGAAGGCCATAGGCACAGTGGCCTTGTCGGCTGCATCGACTTTGAACATCTGCCGAGGTTGCAGGTGCATCCATCCGGCCACAATCATGTCCGGGGCCTGCTGGATGCGGATGTTGTAAGTGTTCACAGAATCGTTATAAAACTCGCGGCGGTCGGCGATCTGGCTTTCCAGTTCGGTGATGCGCTTCTGCAACTGCAGGAAGTTATCGCTGGCCCGGAGCTGGGGATAATTTTCGGCTACGGCGAGCAGGCCGCGAGTGGCCAGGGCCATGCTCTGGTCGGCCTCGGCCTTCTGGCTGACGGTGACAGCTTGGGCATATTGCGAGCGCGCCTGGGCGACCTTTTCGAAGGTTTCCCGCTCATGATCCATGTAGCCCTTGCAGACGGCCACCAGGTTGGTGAGCTCGTCGTGGCGCTGCTTGAGCATGACGTCGATATTGGCCCAGGCCTTATCGATATCGTTCTTGAGTCCGATCAAGCCGTTGTAAATCGTGACCAGGTACCACACCAGGCCGCCGATCACAAACAGAAGCGCCAGTAAAATCACAATCTGCATACTTCCTCCACATGAGGGCTGAAGCCGAGAAAATTTATTGCGTCACGGCACTCACTGCTCGTTCTACAACAACCCAAAGCGGCTCAGGACAACCGCCACCGAGACCAGCGTCAAAATGGGACCACCCCAGATGTATAGGGCTGATTTCCAGCCTAGCTCGTTAAGCAGGTCGCGCTGACTGTGCCAGGAAATCAGAAAAGTAGGATTGTGCTCGCCCTTCATCAGTACCACGGGAGGATGCAGGTCAAATTGATCGGCGGAAGACGCACGCGCGTTGCCGGCTTCCGCGGGAGCATTGGCAGCACCGGCGACCGTAGCGGCGGCGACGGCAGGCATGCCGAACAGGGAGGCCATGGCTAGCTGACGACGCTTCTGTTCCTCCGGGTCAGGTGCGGGGACATCAGGATGGGATTTCTGTTGCGTGACGGGCGACGCGGTTATGTACGCGGCGCCCGGACCGGGTTTTTGCGAGCTGGCGCCCAACAGGCCAGCCATGAAGAGTTGACGACGCTTTTGTTCCGCTTCATCCACTTCCACAGCGGGATTGGCCGGGGTGGGCGTTGACGAAGCGGCATGCGGCATTGGTGCGGGTGCGTGAAATCCCATGGCGCTGGCGAAGGCCGCGCGCGCCCGCAGCTCGGCCGGATCGGGAGGAGCGTGGCGGAAAGCTGGAGCCGCCGGATGGCTGCCCGTCCCATCGGACCGGACCGGCATATCATTCACCTCAACGCCCGGATTCTCTCCCAGTGTGCCCAGAATAAACAGCGCGTTCTTGGGCTTGATGCAGTACTCCTCGATCTTGATGGGGTGGTCACGCGAAACCGCATGCATGGCCAAAAAATGGCCCACATTATCGGGGATGGGATCATCCTGCAGCAGGCCGTGCTGGTATTCCTGCTGAAAATCGCGGTGAATATCGAGTTCGGCGTTGCTGGGATCGACCAGCACGCGCCCGGTTTCGTCCTCCAGGTAGAAGGGCACATGCAGGCGGTCGTCCACCACCTTCTTCCAGCGCTTGCTCTTGCCCGACTGGACATAAATCCAGACCATGGTGCGATGGAAATAGCAGGGCAGCTGGCTGATTGGGGCGGGGATGGTGTAAGGCCCGTTGGCCAGACCGCTGACTTCCACCAGGCCCATGGCGGCGCTGCGAATCTTGGAGGTGGGCGTGTCCTCGATCAGGCGCTTGCGCTGCAACATGCGGAAACCGCGGTAGAACAAGTAAACGCCGGCCACGGCGCCCACCAGGGCGTAGATGGTCGGGTCATTGGAGGCGGAAGTTGACGCCGGCAAGACCAGGCTGAGAATAGGCGCAAGCATGTACGAGCGTATGGTGCAGGAAAACAGGGCCAGTTGCACGCAAGAAATGCAGGCAAATTACCGTCGTAATCAGGGCCGCCAGCCCGAAGCGGGGCAAGGGCCGATGCGGCGGGGCGAGGGCCTCGCGCCACGAATTGAGGCTAGCGCGCCATGGCGGGGCGGGCGTGCAGGATGTCTTCGACGGCGGCGATGCCGGTTTCCAGTTCCTGGTCGCTGTTGTAGAAGTGGGGTGAGAAGCGGACGCCGGCGTTGGGCCGCCAGTCCACCAGGAGGTCGCGCTTGAGCAGTTCGGCGCAGACCTCCTGCGAGTTCGGCATGTCTATGGAGACGGTGCCGCCACGCCGCTGCGGGTCGCGGGGCGTGTTCACCCGCCAGCCATGCTGGTCCGCGAGTTCGATGAGGCGGGCGGTCTGGCGGGTAGATTTTTCGCGAATCTTCTTTACGCCAATTTCGGAGACGATCTTCAGGCCCGGTTGAGCAGTCTCCAGGGCGGGAATGTTCGGCGTGCCGTTCATGAACTTATACGGAGGCTCGGAATAACGGATCGGCCCCACTTCAAAGTTGAAGGGGTTTTCATGGGCGATCCAGCCGGTATAGGTGGGCTGAAGCTTGCGTCCCAGGTCCGGCCGAACGTACAAGTATGCGGTGCCGGGTCCGCCGCACAGCCACTTGAGAACGCCGCCGCAGACAAAGTCC
>DATGIY010000447.1:0-6570 GCA_035295475.1 Terriglobales bacterium | reverse complement strand
GGCGTGCCGGTACTGGAGCCGGACGGAGGCATTCGCGAGTGGGTGGGCACCTGCAGCGACATTCACGAACGCAAACAGATCGAAGACGAGCTGCGCAAACAAGCGGTGCTGCTGAACCTGGCTCATGATGCCATCCTGGTGCGCGATTTGCAGAGCAGAATAGTATTTTGGAATCGTGGAGCGGAGGAAACTTACGGCTGGACGGCCCAAGAAGCGGCGGGGCAGCTCATTCACGAACTGCTGTACACGCGATCCGCCACACCTCTCCCGGCGATCGAGGCGGCGGTAGAGAAAGAGGGCGAGTGGGAAGGCGAGCTCACGCACAAGACCCGCGTTGGCAGCACCATCATCGTGGCCAGCCGCTGGTCGCTACAGCGCGACCACAACGGCTCTCCCAGCAACATTCTGGAAATCAACCGCGACATCAGTGAACGCAAGCAGCTGGAGGAAAATCTACGGCAGCGAACGCTGGAACTGGAAAACAGCGTGGCCGAGTTGGAGGCGTTCAGTTACTCGGTTTCCCACGACCTGCGGGCGCCGCTGCGCAGCATTGACGGTTTCAGCCAGATTTTGCTGGAGGATTACCGGGACAAGGTGGACGCGGAAGGTCAGGACGCGCTGCGCCGCATTCGCAACGCCAGCCAGAACATGGGCCAGTTGATTGATGCACTTCTGCAGCTTTCACGGGTGATGCGTGGCGAGTTGCAGCACGAATCGGTGGATCTGAGCCTGCTGGCGCTCTCTACCGCAGCCCTGGTTCAGAAGGCCGACCCGTCGCGCCGGGTGAGCTTTCATGTCGCCAACCGCCTGGAGACGCGCGGCGATCGCCGCCTGCTGGGAGTGGCTTTGCAGAATCTGCTGCAGAACGCATGGAAGTTCACGGCCCGCACATCGGAACCGCTGGTTGAGTTCGGCAGCGTGCCGAGAGACGGCAAAACTGCCTATTACGTGCGGGACAACGGCGTGGGCTTCGACATGACCTATGTGGACAAGTTGTTTACCCCTTTTCAAAGGCTGCATGCCAAGGAACAGTTTGAAGGCACAGGTATCGGGCTGGCCACGGTGCAGCGCATCATCAAGCGCCACGGGGGAAAGGTGTGGGCGGAGGGGGCGGTGGGTAAGGGCGCAACTTTTTATTTTTCTCTTGATTGACGACCCAGCGAGCTGGGAAGGAGTGCACATGCCAAACGCAACTATCCTGCTGGTAGAAGACAATCCTGACCACGAAGCGCTTACCGTGCGGGCGTTGAAGAAAGCGCATCTGATGAACGAGATCATTGTGGCTCATGACGGCGCGGAGGCGCTGGAATTGCTGTTAGGAACAGATTCCCGCCCGGCCCGGCCGCCCATGCGGCTGCCGCAACTGGTGCTGCTTGACCTCAAGTTGCCCAAGGTGGATGGGTTGGAGGTGCTGCGCCGCATGCGGGAGAAACCGCGAACCAAGCTGGTCCCGGTGGTGGTGCTGACTTCCTCGGATGAGGAAGCCGATGTGGCCACCAGTTATAAGTTGGGCGCCAACAGTTACGTCCGCAAGCCGGTGGACTTCGTCCAGTTCTTGGAAGCCACCAAGCAATTGGGCTTGTACTGGCTGGTGCTGAACGAAGCTCCCAGGAAGGCAAACGCCGCGATTGCGAGTTAACTTCGGCAGGCCATAGCCGGTGCATGTTGCCGCATCTAACCGGCGTGCCCAAACAGCCGCAGCCGGTTTCCCTGGATTCTTCGCGTCGCACGGTCCACGAGATTTTCGAGGGTGTGTCGCGCAACGCGCGGGAGGAATTGAACCGCTCCTCGCGCGCGCTCGCCTTTTCCGGTTTCGCGGGAGGGGTCACCATGGGCCTGACCGGGCTGGCGGTGGCCATTGTCCTGGCTGTGATGGGTTCGGGGCAAAGCGCGGAGTTTGTCGCGTACCTCTTTTATCCCGTAGGGTTCATTGCGGTGATCATCGGCCGCGCGCAGCTGTTCACGGAAAATACCCTTTACCCGGTGGTGCTGGTGCTGGACGAGCACCGTCACCTGGGCAACACATTACGGTTGTGGGGCGTGGTGTTCTTGAGCAATGTAGCGGGAGCCCTTGGGTTCGGTTTGCTGGCCATCAAGAGCGGCGCTCTGGAGCCCAAAGTGGCGGAAATTCTGGCCAGGTTGGGTGTGCAGATCGTGGCCCAGACTTCCGGCCACGCCTTCTGGTCGGGCGTGATCGGGGGGTGGCTGATCGCACTGGTGGCGTGGATGGTCACCGCGAGCCACTGGACCGTGGGCCAGATTCTGGTGATCTGGCTGCTGAGCTTCGTGGTGGGAATGGGTCATTTCGCCCACTGCATTGCCAGCAGCGGAGAAATCTGGAGCGCGGTCATCGCGGGGGCAGTCCCGGTTGCGGAATACTTCCGCTGGCTGGCGTTCGCCACTCTGGGAAACATCGTGGGCGGGGTGATGATTGTCAGCCTGCTGAACTACGGACAAGTGAGAGCCGGCCACGAGGGCTGACACCCAACCAGCCTTCCCCATTTCCGCGTTGCAAATAGCCAAATTCGCGTTCCGAACAGGGAGATTGCGCCGGGCAACCTCGCCCACAACTCTGGTTTCTAGATGAGGGCGGGGCAGGGTCGCACAAAAAGGCGGTCTGAGTGCAGGGACGGGTCCTCAAGGTAGCTGCGTTTTCCAGCATTGAATTCCTGTTTCTGCTCGGCTTATGGATGCTGTTCGTGAGCCAGACACAGCGGGCCGAGTTGGTGGCCGGAGTGTGTGCGGCCGCCCTGGGAGCGCTGGGGGATGGGGTAGTCAAGGCTAAGCGTCTGGCCAAGTTCCGCCCCCGCCTGCAGTGGTTGTGGCTGTTTTCCTGGGAACCGTGGTACGTGCTGACCGGCTCAGCCGCCATTTTGCGGGCTTTGGCGCGGCAGTTGGCGGGAAAGAAGTCAGAAGCGCAATTCCGGGTAGTGCCGTTTCGAGCGGGAGGCGAGGATCCCAGGTCCGCGGCGCGACGGGCCCTGGCGATCACGCTGACCACCATTCCGCCCAACTTCATTGTGGTGGGAATCGACAAGGAAAGAGGTTTTCTGCTGGTCCACCAGGTCTCCCCGACAGGCACGCCTCTGGTGACCAAGAAGCTGGGGGCAACGGGATGAATATCTGGCTCACGGGGTCGGCGGTGCTGCTGTTTGCCCTGGTGCCGTGCGGCGTCGCCAGCTTCCGGGGGGATACGGTGGAGCGCCTGGTGGGGCTGGAAATGGCCGGCATGATCGTTACCTTGCTGCTGGTGATGCTGGCGGAGGGCATGAGCCGGGTGAATTTTTACGATCTGGCGCTGGCGCTGGCCCTGCTGGCTTTTGGGGGCGGCCTGGTTTTCGCGCGCTTCCTGGAGCGCTGGCTATGAGCGCCGCAACCCTAGCGGTGGAGGTGCTGGTCTGGGTGGCGGTCATTACCTGCCTGGTATGTTGCCTCGGGCTGGTGGTGATGAAGGATTTCTTCGAACGACTGCATTACATGGCGACTGTGAGCACGGTGGCCACGGTTGCGCTGCTCGCCGCCGTGGTCATCGAGCAGGGTTGGGGGCAGGCAGCCATCAAAATGAGCCTGATCGTGATCGTGCTGTTGGTGATGAACGCGGTGCTGACCCATGCCACCGCGCGCGCGGCGCGGGTGCGGAACCTGGGCCATTGGCAGCCGGCGGAAGGGGAGAAAATCGCGGGCCTGGATGAGATTGCCGGCGGCCGGAAAGATCACTAGCCGAGGCGCATATGTTGTTTTTGCAATACACGATTTTGAGCTTCGTAGCCGTAACCGCCACCGCCGTGGTGCTGACGCGCGATCCCGCCAAGCAGGCGATCGGCATCAGCTTTTATGGGCTGGTGATGGCGCTGATGTTTTTCATATTTCAAGCGCCCGACGTGGCCTTGTCGCAGATCGTGATTGGGGCGGTGGCGCTGCCGCTGATGATTGTGCTGGCGCTGACCAAAATTCGCCGCCAGGAAGAAGAGCAGGAAGCAGAACGCAAGGAGAAAAAAGCGGCATGAAGCGCCGGGGCAGGTTGGTTTTCTTCCTGATCTCAGCAGCGGCATTCGCGGGCGTGTATTTGTGGGGACTGAAGGGACTGCCCGCGGTGGGGCACTATCGAGGTCCGTATGGTGACGTGCTCAACCAAGTGGGTACGTATGAGCGGCACGTGACCGATATTGTCACGGCGGTGAATTTCGACTATCGCGGCTTCGACACCCTGGGTGAGGAATTCATTCTGTTCATGTCGGTGATCGGCGGGACGGTTCTGCTGCGCCGGCAGCGAGAAGAGGAAAAAAGCGAGCACAAAGACGAGAGTCTCGACGACAAAAGTCCCGAGCGGCAGGCCCCGGAACCGAGCGACGCCACCCGCGTGCTGACCCTGGGCTTGGTCGGGCCACTGGTGGTTTTTGGTTTATACATCGTCGCCCACGGGCAGTTGACCCCGGGCGGCGGTTTCCAGGGCGGGGTGGTTCTGGCCACCGCGCCGCTGCTGGTGTATCTGGCCGGGGACCTGAAAAAGTTCAAGCAGATTACTTCGCACACGCTGGTGGAGGTGAGCGAAGCGGTTGGAGCCGGCGGTTATCTGGCCATCGGCTTGGCCGGATTAATCCTGGGCGGGTCTTACCTGCGCAACGTCGCCGCCTTGGGCACAACGGGAATGATCAACTCCGGGGGCACCATCGCCCTGATCAATCTGGCCACCGGGCTGGAAGTGGCGGCGGGATTCGTGCTGCTGCTTTACGCATTTCTCGAGCAAACGCTGGAAATCCGGCTGCGGGGCGGCAAATGAGCTTTGTACCGTACGTACTGGCGGCCTGGCTATTCGTGATCGGACTCTATGGCATTGTGACCAGCCGCAACTTCGTGCATCTGGTGATCTGCCTGGCAGTGCTGCAGTCCTCCACCTATGTGCTGCTGCTCTCCATCGGTTATCGAGTAGGAGGAACGGCGCCGGTGTTCGCGGGAATGCCGGTGGGGACGCCGGCGGTCGATCCGGTGGTGCAGGCGCTGATGCTTACCGACATTGTCGTAGAAGCCACGGTGGTCGCGCTGCTGCTTGCGCTGGCATTGCAGCTGCAAAAACACGCCAGCACGCTCGACCCCGACAAACTGAAGGCTCTGGAAGGCTGAATGTCGCTTCTGGCGCCGTTACCGGTGGTGATTCCGCTCTCGGTAGCGGCCATTTTTTCCGCACTGAACAAATTTCTGGGCCGTCGGATCTCGGATGCCCTGGCCATAACCGCGACCATTGCCACGGGGGCGATCTGCGGAGAACTGTTCCTGCAGGCCCGCGTGCAGCCGGTGATCCACTGGTTCGGGGGCTGGACACCTCGGGCCGGGGTAGCCCTGGGAATTTCGTTTGTTATTGATCCTATTGGAGCGGGGGCGGCTGTTTTTACCAGCTTGCTGGTGCTGGCGGCGCTGGTCTTTTCGCTGCATTACTTCGAGACTGTGGGAACCCTTTTTCACGTGCTCATGCTGGGTTTTCTGGGCGCGATGTGCGGATTCACACTGACCGGCGACCTGTTCAACCTGTTCGTGTTTTTTGAGCTGATGAGCGCCTCGGCGTTCGCCTTGTGCGGTTACAAGATTGAAGAGTCCGCGTCCATGCAGGGCGCGTTGAATTTTGCCATTACGAACACGGTGGGAGCCTTCCTGGTACTCAGCGGCATCGGGTTGCTCTACGGCCGCACGGGCGCGCTCAACATGGCGCAAATCGGGCGCGCCCTGGGCGGCAACCTGGATGGGCTGGTGATCACGGCGTTTGTATTCATCATGGCGGGGTTCTTCATCAAGGCAGCGGTTGTTCCTTTCCACTTCTGGCTTGCAGATGCGCACGCGGTGGCGCCGACGCCGGTATGCGTGCTTTTTTCCGGCATGATGGTGGAATTAGGGATCTACGCCGTCCTGCGCGTGTACTGGACCATTTTCGATGGCCCGTTCGCCGCCCATCGCTGGGACTTGCGCGCGCTTCTTCTGGCGGTGGGTTCCATAACGGCCGTGGTGGGCGCGGTCATGTGCTTCGGCCAGAGGCATATCAAACGCCTGCTGGCGTTCTCGACAGTCAGCCATGTGGGCTTACTGACCATCGGGTTCGGAGTGCTGAAGGCGGGAGCCCTGGCGGGGGCGGCGCTGTACGTAGTCGGGCACGGCCTGGTCAAGGCAGCTCTGTTTCTGGTGGCGGGAATTCTGCTGCATCGCTTCGGCAGCGTGGACGAACTGGAACTGCACGGGCGGGCGCGCGAGTTACGCGCCACCGGCGTGGTCTTCCTGCTTGCCGGCCTGGGGCTGGCGTCCATGCCGGGTTTTGCCACCTTCGGTGGCGAAGCGGGCATTATTGATGCCGCCCGCGGGATCGGGCAGGGCTGGGTTCGGGCCATCTTCTTCTTCGCCGGATTGCTTACTGCCGGGGCGGTGCTGCGCGTCTGGGGGCGCGTGTTCCGTGGCCTGGGCGAGGGCCAAGAGGCGGAAACGGCGGGAGCAAAGAAGATCAACGAGGGCCGCGAGACCACCCGAGTCTCTCATGGCATCCCGGCAGTGATGTTTGCGCCCGCGGCCGGTCTGGTGCTGCTGGCCATC
>DATGIY010000446.1:0-7841 GCA_035295475.1 Terriglobales bacterium | reverse complement strand
CGCCGGCAGCCTGGCCACCAGCGCCTTTGTTGCTACCCATTTTGGAGCCGCTGCCGGCGTCATTGGATGGAGCGCAGCAGAGTGGATTCGCAATGGCAAAGCCAGCGTCCTGGGAGCAATTTCCGGCGCAGTCGCCGGCCTGGTGGCCATTACGCCCGCCGCGGGCTTCGTCGGCCCCATGCCCGCCCTGGTGATCGGAGCCGCTGCCGGCGTCTTCTGCTATCTGATGGTTACCAAGGCCAAGGCCGCCTTCGGCTACGACGACAGCCTCGACGCTTTCGGTGTGCATGGCGCAGGAGGCACGATCGGCGCGCTGTTGACGGGAGTGTTCGCTTCCAGCGCCGTCAATCCCGTGTTCAAGGGAGCCCGCGGCGAAGTGTTGCCTTCCGGCGTTCTGGAAGGCAACGCCCACCAGTTGCTGAATCAACTTGTGGGTGTGGTCATGGCCTGGGTGCTGGCCGTGGTCGGAACGCTCATAATCCTCAAAGTTGTGGACTTGCTCATCGGCCTTCGCGTCAGCGAAGAACATGAGGTTCAGGGACTGGACCTGTCGCAGCACGGGGAAGAAGGCTATTACTGGGAGGCCTCGGTTTAGCCCGGTTTCGGCGCCCAGGACAGCGTGATCATGACAAAACTCGAAGCCATCATTCAAACCGCGAAACTTGATGCTGTGAAGAGCGCTCTGCAGGAGATTGGCATTGAAGGCATGACTGTGCTCGAGGTCCGCGGCCATGGCCGCCAAAAAGGTCACACCGAGTTCTACCGCGGACGAGAGTACACCGTCGATCTTATTCCCAAGATCAAGCTGGAATTGGTGATGCCCGACGGGATGGTGGAAAAAGCGATTCACGCCATCGTGAGTTCCGCGCGCACGGGAAAAATCGGTGACGGTAAAATTTTCCTCTCCCGAATCGACGAAGCCGTGCGCATCCGCAATGAAGAACGCGGCGAAAACGCCTTGTAGAAGGCCTGAAGCCAGCCAGGTGAAGCGATCCGCATGACCACTGCCCCTTCCTTGAGCAACGACCTGCGGGACCTCTACGCGGACGAATTTGGCCGAATCCAGCAGGAGTTCTCCGCTACCGGAGACGGGCGCGCGGCCGTGCTGCAGCGCACCAGTCTGGTGGAGAAAGTTGTTCTTCGCCTGTGGAACGAATTGTTCGGGATACAAAGCGCCGGCTTCGCCATGATTGCCCTGGGCGGATTCGGACGGAAGCAGCTGTTTCCCTATTCCGATATCGATCTGTTGTTCCTGCATGCCCAACCGGGCGGCGAAGAACTCCTGAAGGGGCAGGTCCGCGATTTCTCGCAACGCTTGTGGGACCTGCGCTTGAAGCTCAGCCTCTCCAGCCGCACCTTTGCGGAATGCGACCGCTTCGACCCCAACAACATCGAGTTTGCCATTTCCTTGCTCGACTGTCGCTATCTGGCGGGCGATCCCGGACTGTACGCCGATCTGCACGACAAATTGGTTCCGCGCCTTGTAGCCCGCGAATCGCGGCAGCTGGTGCAGAGCCTGGTTGAAATAACGGAGAAGCGGCATTGCAAGTACGGCAAAACCGTATTTCACCTCGAGCCCAACATCAAGGATGGGCCTGGCGGCCTGCGCGATTGCAACCTGATTGGTTGGTTAGGGCTGATCTCGGCCATGGACAAGCTGTGCGCCTGGCCCGATTCCCAGGCTCTCGCTGACGTTCCAGGCAAGCCGTCGGATGATGCGCTGCAACGGCTGCTGTCCTTGCGTTGTTTTTTGCATTTCCGCCACGACCGCGACGACAACACACTTACCTGGGAAGCGCAGGAGGATGCTGCCGCCCGCGCCATCGGAATGCCGAGTGCCGAGCAAGTGCCTACGCCCGACTGGATGCGCCTCTTTTTCAGCCAGGCTCGCTCCATTCACCGCGCTTGCCGCCAACTCCTGGAGGACGTTCCCGCCGGCTGGTCCTCCCTTTACCGGCAATTTCAGCAGTGGCGCTCCCGCCTTTCTAATGCCGATTTCTCGGTTGTTCATGGCCGGGTTTTCCTGCAGCAACCCTCCGCCTTGGATGCCGGCCTTCTGCTGCGCCTGTTTCAGTTCCTCGCCCGTCACGGCCTCAAGCTGAGTTCTGCGCTGGAACTCCAGGTTGCACAAACCGTTCCCCTGCTCAGTTCTACTCCACTCCCGGGTATTGAACTGTGGCCCGCTTTGGCGGAGATGCTGCGCCAGCCCTATGCGGCTGACGCGCTTCGTACCCTGCATTCGCTCCAGCTGCTGACCATCTTGCTTCCCGAACTGAAGATTATCGACGCCCTTGTGGTCCGCGATTTTTATCACCGCTTCACGGTCGACGAACACTCCTTTGTCGCCATCGACAACTTGCACCGCCTCGCGCAGACCTCCTCGGAGTGGGACCGCCGCTATGCGGAACTGCTCAGAGAAGTGGAACAGCCGGAACTGTTATATCTTTCTCTCCTGCTGCACGATGTGGGTAAGGGAGTGCCCGGCAATAACCACATCACTGCCAGCGTGGAAATCGCCAGCCAGTGCCTGGATCGCCTTGCCCTGGAGCCGCAAGAACGCGAAACGGTACTGTTTCTGATCGCCAACCATCTGGAAATTTCAGCTGCCCTCCGTCGCGATATTTTCGACCCCTCTACGGTTGCCGCGCTGGCGGAAAAGGCCGCCATCCCCGAGCGGCTGAAGATGCTCTGCTTGCTCACCTACGCTGACGTGAAAGCGGTCAATCCTGATGCTCTCACTCCCTGGAAAGCGGAGAATCTGTGGCAGCTCTATATCTCCGCCAGCAATCATCTGAGCCGCAGTGTGGACCAGGCGATGCCTGCGGGTACGGAAAGTGACTATGCGGAGCGGTTTCGCATGCTCCCGCCCAGCGCTGCCAAGAAACTCAAGAACTTCCTGGAAGGGCTCCCCCGCCGCTATGTTGCCAGCTACTCAATATCTGATGTGCTTCAGCATTGGAAAATGGCTGAACATCTTCGGGAGGAGACGGTGCAACTTCATATCGAGCGCCGGCGGCACTGGTACGAACTGACGGTGGTCACCGCCGATCGTCCCTTCCTCTTTGCCACTATTGCCGGCGTGTTGACCGCCTGGGGCATGAGCATCGTCAAAGCCAACGCTTTCTCCAATCACCAGAAGACAGTCGTGGATATCTTCTACTTCACCGATCCTTATCGTACGTTGGAGCTGAACCTCCCGGAATGGGAGCGGCTCAAGCGCGAACTTAGGGCGGTTTTAGCCGGCGAGGAAGACTTGGAACGCATGCTGAGCAGCCGGGCTCGCGCTCCCCAGGGCCACAGCAAGAAGGTCGCAGTACAACTTCGCGTGGATTTCGACAACGCCTCTTCTTCGCGCAGCACCCTCCTGCAACTGATTGCCCGCGATCGGCCCGGATTGCTGCATCGCCTGAGTTCGTTGATTTCCCACGAACACTGCAATATCGAAATTGCATTAGTGGAGACGGAAGGTCAGATGGCGATCGATGTCTTTTACCTGACCTCTGGCAGCGCCAAGCTCGATGACAAACAGCAGCACCGGCTGCGGGCCGCCCTGCTTGAAGAGCTTAAAGATATGTAGTCCAGGTGCTTTTCCTCAATGAAGGGCGGTTGGAATGGGATTAGCGCAGGCTCAGAAAAGCCTTCTTCCTCTTGGCCGATTCAACGCGCCGGGCGCGCAAGGCGGGAACCAGATCATCCGTCTCATCTGCCAATAGCGGCGCCACCACTTGCAGGGCTTCTTTCCATTGCAGAACTTGCTCTGGCGAGGAGCTCTCTTTGCGGGATCGCGCCCGCACACCCGGAGAATCCTCCACTAGCAGTGGTATCGCCGCGCGAAGCGCCGCAATCTGGCGGCGAAGCAGCTCGACCTGTCGTTCTTTTTCCTGCAGGACCTCGTAGACGTTCCTCATAGCACCTCACAACCGCACAACGGCTGTGTATCAGGGCCCGGCGCCGCTTGCTTCAGGAATGCGGTTCTGATTTCGCGGCCATGGTTTCCGATTGGGGTCTGCACAACCCGGTGTGCAGTAGGGCATTGCACTGTAATATGTGCAAGTCCGGCTGTCAAGCGCAGGCACTAGGGCTGCCGCTCCATCAAACCACTCGCTGTTTGGGCGACCCGAGCGAGTCTGTAGTTAAAAAGGGGAAGGGGGAAATCGATCCCGGTGCTGAAGCGTCACCACTCGATTCTCCCCTTCCGGTCCAGGAGGTCAGCCGGTCTCAGCTGGCGATTCGTTTCTCCGCCATTGACCCTTACTTAGCTGCAATGACAAAGGGAAGTTTGTTCGAATCTATGGAGCCGGCTCGGGTCGTGTTGACTACACTCACGCTGGCCGTTCCTGCTTGCGCCAGATCCTCGGATGTGGGTTCAAAAGCCAGGACCTCCGGATTGAATACCACAGTTGCCCGGTTAGCTCCATTGAACTGTGCCGTGGTTACACCACGCACAAAGTTTCGCCCCGTAACAAAGATCGGAGCGGGAGCCGAGCCTTCCCGCATGGAATTGGGGTGCAAAGCGCTTATTACCGGCACCATGGAACTCGCAAAAGGAGGCAGGATGGGGCTGGGCCGCTGCGCTTCCGCAAGGGTTACCGACAACAGCAAGCAGATCGTCGCTGTCACAACACTTACTGAGAGCTTATTCATGAAGTCACTCCTGAAGGGGTTTTGGAGATTGTCATGCAGATCGGCCGGATTTGTGCGGTTACGAAGGGGTAAAACGAGGAGGGAAAAGGTACAAACTAAAATGCTCCTGTTTCCAATCGTGGAAACAGGAATGGCGTCGCGCCCTGTTATCGTTGGATCGCCGCTGCCTCTACTGTTGGTTGTAGGCTGAACGCCGGATGAACTGCCCGCGTCCCGCTCGTCCCAGGAAGCTGTCCTTTTCCACGATGATCTCGCCGCGCGAGAACACGGTATCCGGCATCCCCGTGACCTCGATGCCTTCAAACATGGAGTAATCGACCCGCATGTGATGCGTCTGGGCGCTGATCTTGTGCTTACGCTTGGGGTCAAAAATTACCAGGTCGGCATCCGCGCCCACGGCTACCGTTCCCTTGCGCGGATACAGGCCGAAAAGTTTCGCCGGCGTGGTCGAGACCAGTTCCACAAAGCGGTTGATGCTGAAGCGACCGCCGCCCACTCCCCCGCTGTACACCAGGCTCAAGCGGTGCTCGATACCCGGGCCTCCGTTGGGGATTTTCGTGAAATCGTCTCGTCCCAGTTCCTTCTGTTCTTTGAAACAGAACGGGCAATGATCGGTCGAGACCACCTCCAGATCATTCTTGAGGCCATCCCACAACTTCTCCTGATGCCATTTCTCCCGCAAGGGCGGCGTAAACACGTATTTCGCGCCTTCGAAACCGGGCACATCGAAATTCTCTATCGAAAGATACAAATACTGGGGACAGGTTTCGGCGTGCACCGGCAGGCCGCGGTCGCGGGCTTCGCGCACTTTTTCCAGGGCATCGTTGCAGCTCAAATGCACGATATAAACTGGGGCATGCGCCATCTCCGCCAGCGCGATGGCCCGCGCCGTGGCTTCCGCTTCGGCGGTGGTGGGACGGGTCAGGGCATGATATTTGGGAGCGGTCTTCCCTTCCGCCAGAGCCTGCTTCACGATCACATCGATGGCGCCGCCGTTTTCCGCGTGCATGCACACCATCGCGCCCTGCTTGGCCGCCGCCTGAAAAGTCTTGAAGATGGTGGCGTCGTCCAGCATGAAAACGCCGGGATAGGCCATAAACAGCTTGAAACTGGTCACTCCTTCGCCGACCAGCGATTTGATTTCCGGCAGCCTCGTGTCGGGCAAATCGGTAATGATGCAGTGAAAGGCGTAGTCGCATACCGCTTTGCCTTCCGCCTTGCGCATCCATGTGTCGAACGCCTCGCGCAGCGCCTGCCCCTTGTACTGGATGGCGAAATCGATGAGCGTAGTCGTGCCGCCGAAGGCCGCCGCTCGCGTTCCGCTTTCAAAATCGTCGGCGCTGGTCGTCCCGCCGAACGGCATGTCTAGGTGGGTGTGGACATCAATCCCGCCGGGCATCACGTATTTCCCCGTGGCATCCACAACCCGCCGCGCATTGTCGCGGGGGAGGTTCTTTCCCAGCGCTACGATCAGGCCCTGAGACACGGCGACATCGGCGACGAAGGTGTCAGTCGCAGTGACAACCGTGCCGTTGGCGATAATCGTGTCGAAAGTCATTCTTCTCCCGCCTCGCGGCAGAATTTTGGCGACCGGTTACGAAGCACGGATATCAGTTGTTACCCTTGGCCACAGCGCCAAAACTCTCGTCGAGCAGGCGCACGGCTTCGTCCACGTCAGCCTTGCCGATGTTGAGTGGCGGGGACATGCGGATGACGTTTCCCCATAGCCCGCCCTTGCCTACCAGCAAGCCGCGTTTGCGGGCTTCTTCCATGAACGCGCTAGTGGCCGCGGCCGCCGGCTTCTTACTCTTCCGGTCCTCCACCAGTTCCATTGCCTGCATCAGGCCCATGCCGCGCACGTCCCCGATCAGCGCGTGCTTCTGCTGCAACTCCTCCAGTTTTTGACGGAAGTAATTGCCCACCACGGCGGCGTTGGTGCGCAAATCGTCTTCTTCGACGACATCAATAACCGCTTTCGCGGCCACGCAGGTAACCGGATTCCCGCCAAAGGTGGAGATGGTCAGTCCCATGGGGGCATCCGCCACCTCCGATCGGGCAATGGTCAGACCGATGGGGACGCCGTTGCCCAGGCCTTTGGCCGCGGTCATGATATCGGGCTCCACCTCCCAGTGTTCAATTCCGAACCATTTGTGCCCGGTGCGGCCCCAGCCGGTTTGCACTTCATCGGCAATAAAGTCGCCGCCATACTGTTTCACAATGTTGAACGCCAGCTTGAAGTACTCCTTGGGGGGAGTAATGAAGCCGCCCACCCCCTGGATAGGCTCCGCCAGAAAGGCTGCGATCCGTCCTGAAGTCGAAGTCTGGATTACGTCCTCAATGTCCCGCGCGCACGCCACTCCGCAATCGGGATACTTTAGCCCCAGCGGGCAGCGGTAACAGTACGGATTCATGGCGTGTACCACCCCGACCTGGATGGTGCCGCGCCGCCATGTGCTCTGCCCGGTCAGGCTTTGGGCCAGCGCCGAGCGTCCGCTGTAGCCGTGCCGCAGCGCCACCACATCGAAGTTCCCCGTGTGCATGCGTGCCAACTGAATAGCGGTTTCATTGGCCTCGGTGCCGCTGTTGGTAAAAAATGATTTTTTCAGCGCCCCGGGCGTGATCTGCGCCAGCTTTTCCGCCAGCGTGACCATCGGCTCCATGGGAAAGCAGGTGGAAACGTGCTGCAGCTTGTCGATCTGCTGCTTGATCGGCCCCGTGACGCGCGGATTACAGTGGCCCACACTGACGGTCACGATCCCGCCGAAAAAGTCCAGATATTTGCGTCCCTCCACGTCCCACACGTGCTGCATATAGCCGTGGTCGAGCGGCAGCGGGTCGGAAAAATAATTAAAAACGGAGGGAAAGATGTATTCCTTGTGCTTGCGGTTGATTTCCTGGCGGGAAAGCCCGGTTTTTTCGCGGGTATCGACAGTGTGAGAAGCCAAAATAACACCTCCGAGGGCGGACATTAAGTGAAGTCCCCACAACATTCACCCGAATGGCAAACGCAAATTCTACTCTCTGCGGCTGGGAAAAAGAGCAGAATTGTACAGCACCTGCCCCTACGCGCGACTTCCGCCCACCGCGCGACGCGTAGTGCCGCCGGTGACCGTAACCCACATGCACCCGCCTTTTGAACCATCCCCTGATCGGCAGCAGGTGCCCTTCCCGGTCCCACATGCTAAACTCGCGCATCT
>DATGIY010000445.1:0-4732 GCA_035295475.1 Terriglobales bacterium | reverse complement strand
AACTGTAGGCGCCCCCAGCCGCCGTCGTTTCTTAGGCGCGCTGCTGGGCGGCGGCTTGTTTGCCTCGGCCGCGTCGTTCTTCTACCCGGTCTTGCGCTACCTGGTGCCGCCGCGAGTGACGGACATGGGCGGCGACACGGTGGTGGCCGGCAGAGTGGGAGATCTGCGGCCCAACACAGGGAAGATTTTCCGCTTCGGCAGCCGGCCGGGTCTGCTGCTGCTGGGCTCCGACGGGCAGTATCGCGCGCTGTCCGCCACCTGCACCCATTTGAGCTGCACCGTGCAATACCGCAGCGACTTGCGCCAGGTCTGGTGTGCCTGCCACAACGGCATGTATGACCTGGCCGGGCGCAACGTCTCGGGGCCGCCGCCCCGTCCCTTGGAGCAATACGACGTACATGTCCGCGGCGACGAAATCATCGTCAGCCGCCGGCAGGAGGCATAGATGGCTCCTCTGGCTCGGGTGCGCAACTGGCTGGATGAGCGCTTCGGCTGGGATGAATTGCTGGCTCCCCTGCGCCATAAGACCGTACCCATCCACCGCTATTCCTACTGGTATTTTCTGGGCGGCATCACCCTCTTCTTGTTTGGCGTGCAGGTGTGCACCGGCATCCTGCTTCTGCTCTATTACCGTCCCAGCGCCAATGAAGCCTTCGAGAGCGTGCAGTACCTGATCACGCAGGTGCAGTTCGGCTGGCTGGTGCGCTCGGTGCACTCCTGGGCCGCCAACCTGATGATCTTTACCGCCTTTCTGCACATGTTCAGCGTGCTCTTCCTGCGCGCCTACCGCAAGCCACGGGAGCTGACCTGGGTTAGCGGCATGCTGCTGCTGTTTCTGGCCATGGGCTTCGGCTTCAGCGGTTACCTGCTCCCCTGGAACGCGCTGGCGTTCTTTGCCACCAAGGTGGGCACCGATATTGCGGGACAGGTGCCATTCGTGGGACATCGCATCATGATCTTTCTCCGCGGCGGCGATGAGGTTACCGGCGCCACGCTGACCCGCTTTTTCGGCTTCCACGTGGCCGTCCTGCCCGGGCTGACGACTCTGCTGATCGGCCTTCACCTGCTCCTGATTCAGCGCTTCGGCATCAGCGTGCCCGCGCGCATCGAGCCGGAATGGAAGGCATTGCCGCAGGAAAAACGGGAAATGCGCTTCTTCCCCAACTTCCTGCTTCGCGAACTGATGGCCTGGTATATCGCCCTGGGCGTGTTGGGCGCGCTGGCGGCGTTTTCGCCGTGGGGGCTGGGCACGAAGGCCGATCCCTTTGCTCCCGCTCCCGCCGGCATCAAGCCGGAGTGGTACTTCCTGTTTATGTTCCAGACTTTGAAGCTCATTCCTGCCAAGCTGGGCATGCTGGATGGCGAGGTGGTGGGCATTCTCACTTTTTCTCTGGCCGGGCTGATCTGGCTGCTGGTGCCGTTTCTGGATGGCACCAGGCGCACGCAACGCCTGGTTACAGGAGCGGCCATGTTCGTGGTCGCCTATATGGGAACCATGACGGCATACGGTTATGTGGCGAAATAAAAGTCTCGCGGTGGCGCTACTAGTCGCGGTCTCGTTTCTGCTAGCGCAAGCCGAACAGCCCAACAGTTGCGTCGATTGCCATTCCGCCCTCGAGGGCGAACTGCACGTCACCCAGGAGCAGTTTGCGCAGGACATACACGCGCAGAAAGGCTTGACCTGCGCCAGCTGTCACGGGGGCGACCCCTCCAAGAGCGACGACAGCGCCATGAGCAAGGCTGCGGGCTTCAAGGGCAAGATCGATCGTGCTGCTGTGCCCAAGTTGTGTGGTTCCTGCCATTCCGATCCCGGGTTCATGCGGCAATACAATCCCTCCCTGCGCACCGACCAATTCAGCCAGTACCAGACCAGCGTCCACGGCAAGCGCCTGGCGGCCGGCGACAGCAAGGTCGCCGTGTGCACCGATTGCCACGGAGTGCACGATCTGCGGCCGGCCAGCGACACCCGCTCCAAGGTTCATCCCCTGAACATCGCCACTACCTGCTCCCATTGCCATGGCGATGCGAAGTACATGGCGGAGTACAAAATTCCAACCAACCAATACGCCGCTTACAAGACCAGCGTTCATCACCAGGCGATGACCGAGCGCGGCGACCTGAGCGCCCCTACCTGCACCACCTGCCACGGCAATCACGGCGCCACTCCGCCGGGCGTGGAATCGGTCGCTACTGTCTGCTCCACCTGTCACGTCTTTCAGGCGCAATTGTTCGAAGGCAGCCCGCACAAGGCGGCCTTCGCCTCCGCGGGCCTGCCCGGTTGCATGACCTGCCACAGCAATCATGGGATTGCCCCTCCCAGCGATGCCATGCTGGGCACCAGCGCACAGTCGGTCTGCACCAATTGCCACACGCAAGGCGATGCCGGTTATCGGGCGGCAGCCGATATGCGGCAGCAGATCGCCGGGCTGGAAGCCTCCCTAGCGAACTCCACCCGCATATTGAATCGGGCGGAATCCTCGGGCATGGAAGTCAGCCAGGCCAAGCTGGAACTGGACCAGGCGCGCGATGCGCTGACCAAGGCCCGGGTAACGGTGCATACCTTTGCCGGCGCCCGGGTGAAGGCCGACGTGGATTCCGGCTTGAAGATAACCGCCAAGACGTATGGCGAGGGCCAGGCCGCGCTGCGCGAACGCGATTACCGCCGCACCGGACTGGGCATGTCGCTGGTCGCGATCGTGTTTGTCGTGGTCGCCCTGCGCCTCTACATAAGAGAAATCGAAAATCACAAGGAACAACCGTAGCCAGGATCAGACTTCACGGGGACCCCTTGGCAAGAGCACGCGGGAGAATCATCCGTGAAGGGCTTCCCCGCTGCGGCTCCTGCCCCCAGCTTCACCTCCTCTTGCTTCCCTCACACGCCCCTGTGATACACTTCCGCCCCAATAAGCAGATGGGGTTGCAGCACACTTAACAAATTAGGGTCCCTGTACGGTATTTTCGAACCCGGGAGGCAAGGGGATGGGCCTGGCACTTCTGGTAATTATCTGGCTGATCACCTTCTTCAGTTCCTATTTCTTTGTGGCCCACACCTGGTGGCCACACGCGATTTCGGCAAGCGCTCCTTACATCGATCACCAGTGGCACCTGACCTTCATCGCTATGGGAGTGGTGTTTATAGCGGCGCAGGTGGCGCTGGGTCTGGTGGTTTGGCGCTTTCGCGACCGGGGTGGCGACGCCAGGGCCAGTTACCTGCACGGTAACAATAAGCTGGAAGTGACGTGGACGGTTCTGACCGCGATCCTTTTTCTGGGACTGAACGCCATTGGCAGCCCCATCTGGGCGGCGGAACGCTTTCATAGCGCCGCTCCCGGCGCCTTGAAGGTGGAAGTCACCGGCCTGCAGTTTGCCTGGTATTTTCGCTACACCGGGCCCGACGGCAAATTCGGCACCACTCGCCCTCAACTGGAGGACGCCTCGCTGGGCGGGCTCAGCGCTCTGGGCGTGGATCCCGCAGACCCCGCTTCCAAGGACGATGTGGTCAGCGGAGTGCTGGTTCTGCCGGTGAACCGCGAGGTGGATCTCACCCTGCGATCCCAGGACGTGATTCACAGCTTCTTCGTTCCCGCCATGCGCTTCAAGCAGGACGCTGTTCCTGGCCTGATGATTCAAATGCACTTCCGCCCGGAACAGACCGGCAATTATGAGATCGCGTGCGCCGAGCTTTGCGGCCTGGGACATTACAAGATGCACGGCATGATGCGAGTAGTGAGCGAAGAAGATTTTCAGAAGTGGCTGGCGGCACGGGAGGGTGATAAGCAATGATGGAGGCACACGGCTCAGCAGGCGCAACACCGGCCGCGGTTCACGGGCACGCCCCGACCGGGTTCATTCGCAAATATGTTTTCAGTCTTGATCATAAGGTCATCGGCATCCAGTACTACTTCCTGGCCTTAACCGCGGTTTGCGTAGGCATGATTCTTTCCCTGGCCATGCGCATTCACATGGTCTGGCCCGACGCCAACCTCCCATTCTTTGGCGCCATCAAGCCGGAAGAGTATCTGACGCTCATGACCATGCACGGCACGATCATGGTTTTCTTCGTGCTGACCACGGCGCCGCAGAGCGGCTTCGGCAACTATTTCCTGCCCATCCAGATCGGCGCGCCGGATATGGCGTTCCCCACGCTCAATATGCTGTCGTTCTGGACTACTTTCCTCTCCTTCGCGGTCATGATTTCCGCCTTCTTCGTGCCCGGCGGGGCGCCGCTCTCGGGATGGACCAACTATCCCACGCTGAGCGCGATTCCCATGGCCGGTCCGGGACAAGGACTGGGAGAAGATTTGTGGCTGATCAGTATCGCGCTGTTCTGCGTCGCCTCCATGATGGGGGCTCTGAACTTCATCACCACGACGCTTGACCTGCGGGCCAAAGGCATGACGCTGATGCGCATGCCGCTTACCTGCTGGTCCTGGTTTATCACCGCCATTCTTGGCTTGCTGGCCTTTGGAGTGCTGCTGGCGGGCGGCATTCTCCTGCTCATGGACCGCAATCTGGGCACCAGCTTCTTCGTGCCCGGCGGGTTGGTGGTCAGCGGAGTGCCGGTGCAGCATAGCGGTGGTTCACCGCTGCTGTGGCAGCATCTGTTCTGGTTCTTCGGCCACCCCGAGGTGTACATCGCCATCCTACCCGGCATGGGAGTAGCCTCGCAGCTGCTCTCCACCTTCTCGCGCAAACCGATTTTCGGCTACAAAGCCATGGTTTACGCCATGAT
>DATGIY010000444.1:0-4913 GCA_035295475.1 Terriglobales bacterium | reverse complement strand
TTTGGGCCGGGCGGCCTGCTATCGCGCACGCATCCCGCCTATGAGTTTCGCCGAGGACAGCTGCAGATGGCGCAGGCTGTGGAGCAGGCGCTCGCGGAAAAGCGCCATCTGATCGTGGAAGCGGGCACGGGCACGGGGAAGACCCTGGCTTACCTGCTGCCGGTGATTCGTGCCGGCAAGCGAGTGCTGGTTTCCACCGGCACCAAGAACCTGCAGGAGCAGCTGTTCTACAAAGACATCCCTTTCCTGGAGCAGGCGCTGTTTCCCGATGGCGAGCGCAAGCTGCGCGTCTGCTACATGAAGGGGCGGAACAATTATCTGTGCCGGAAGAAGCTCTACGACCTGACCGGGCAGCCAGTACTGAGCGGGCTGGAGGAGATCGAGCAGTACCGGGCCATCGCGGAGTGGGAGAAGACCACGGAAACCGGCGACCGGGCGGAACTGGAAGCGCTGCCGGAAACGAGCACGCTGTGGCCGCACCTGGACGCGCGTTCCGACAAATGCCTGGGACAGAAGTGTAGCCAGTGGGAACGCTGCTTCATCACTGAAATGCACCGGCGGGCGCTGGAAAGCGACATCATCATCGTGAACCATCACCTGTTTTTCGCCGACCTGGCCATCAAGCAGTCGGCGGAAGGCGCGCCGGACGCGGGCATCCTGCCGGAGTGCGGGGCGGTCATCTTCGATGAAGCGCACGAACTGGAAGACGTGGCCGGCAGCTACTTTGGAGTGACGGTCAGCAACTGGCGCATGGAAGACCTGGCCCGCGACGTGGAGAGCTCGCTACAGCGGGCGAAGAGCCTGGCGGCGGGGGTGGCGGGAGCGCTGGCCAGCCTGCGCGAGCGGTCGCAGCTTTTCTTCTCCGTGTTGCCGGGAGGCGAAGGACGGCTGCCGTTCGACAATCGGCGCGAGTTCCTGGAGGAGAACGGGGATGAATACCTGGGGCTGATGCAGGCGCTGGGGCGTCTGGGCTCGGAACTGCAGGGGATGAAGCAGAAGCCGGAGGAGGTATTCAACTTCATCCGGCGGGTGGAGGAGCTGCGAGTGCAGCTGTCGTTCCTGATGGAGGCGAACGACCGCAACACGGTGTTCTGGATCGAGCGGAGGGGCGGGAGCCGGGAGTCGCGGACCGCCGGGGGGACCGGACGCGGTTCGCGGCACGTATTTCTGCAGGCCACGCCCATCGATGTGGCGCCGATCCTGCGCTCCTGCCTTTTCGACAAGCTGGAATGCGCGGTGCTGACCTCAGCCACGCTGGCGGTGGGCGGGGGCTTCGAATACATCCGGCGGCGGCTGGGTCTGGAACATGCGCGCGAGCTGGTGCTCGCCTCGCACTTCGATTACGAAAATCAGGCCATCTTCTATGTGCCGCCCGACCTGCCGGATCCGCGGACGCCGCAGTTCGCGGAGCGCGCCAGCGAGAGGATCCGGCAATTGCTGGAGATCACGCGTGGGCGCGCCTTCTGTCTGTTCACCAGCTACGCGCAAATGAACGACGTGTACAACCGGCTGCTGGGAGAGCTGGAGTATCCCATGCTCCTGCAGGGCAACGCGCCCAAACGGGCACTGCTGGAGGAGTTCCGCATCACTCCCAACGCGGTGCTGTTTGGCACTTCATCGTTCTGGCAAGGCGTGGACGTGCAGGGCGAGCAATTGAGCTGCGTGATTATCGACCGCCTGCCCTTTGAGGTGCCCAGCGACCCGGTAGTGGCGGCGCGGGTGCATGCTATCGCAGAGGAGGGCGGCAATGCTTTTTATCAATATCAGATTCCCGCGGCGGTGATCACGCTGAAGCAGGGATTCGGGCGGCTGATCCGGTCGCTGCACGATCGCGGGCTGCTGACGCTGCTGGACAACCGGATTTTGAAGAAGGCTTACGGGCGCGTATTTGTGGAGAGCCTGCCCAATTACCGGAAAACCACGGACATTGGGCAGGTGGAGAAATTCTTCAATTTGTAATTGGTAGCTCCCTGCAGCTCTGCGAGGAATATCGGCAAGAGCGAAACCGGAACTTCTTCGCCGCGGATCAACGCAGATGAACGCGGATATCTCTGAAACAAGGGGTCCTTCGACTCCGCTCAGGATGACAGGGGGGGATCACTTCAGCTGCAGGCGCATTTCATTGGTGGGCTTGAAGCCCAGTGATTCGTAGAGCGGGCGGCCGAAATCGCTGGCGTGGAGGGAGACGGTGCCAAAACCCTCCTGGCGCGCCCAGTCGAGCATGGCGGTCATCAGGCGGCGGGCCAGGCCGCGGCGGCGGTAGGCGGGTTCGGTATAGATATTGACGATCATGGGCCGGCGGGTCTGCGAATCGCGGGGGTGGCTGGGCCAGGACAGGATCAGAATGCCGCCGCCGGCCACCACCTCGCCCGCTGAGTTCTGGGCAAACCAGGCGCGATACCAGCCCTCGGCCAGGCCCTGGGCGAAATAGGGCCGGCAGGAGCGCTCCATGGCGTCGAGCACGGCCGCATCTTTGTAGCCCATGTCCTCAAACATGGCGCGGCGGTGGTGAAGAACGACAGCCAGGTCGGCTGGCGTGGCTGGGCGCAGGGTGATTTCGTCCATAGTTTGCCGCAAGGTAGAATAGATGATTAACGCAGGCGCGGCAGAGCAAGTATTTATGCGGCGCCGAGGGAAGGCATGTTCGAAGTAACCGTGGAAGATACATTCGCCGCCGGGCACGCCCTGCGCGGGTACCGGGGCAAGTGCGAAAACCCGCACGGCCATAATTACCGGGTGAGGGTCAGGCTGGCGGGCGAGGAACTGGACCACATCGGCTTGCTCTACGACTTCAAGGATCTGAAGGCGGCGATGGGAGAGATCATCGACCGGCTGGATCACCAGTTCTTGAACGATCTGGAACCGTTTAAGGGTATGAATCCGTCGGCCGAGAACCTGGCGCGGTACTTCTACCAGGCGACCAATGACCGGCTGCACGCGGCCACCAACGGTCGGGTGAAGGTGAAAGATGTGACCGTGTGGGAGACGGACACGACGACGGCACGGTATTTTGAGTAGGGCTTTCGGCTGTCGGCCTCGGTCGTCGGCCAAAGTCGTGATCCGCAGGCCGAGAGCCAAAGGCTGCCTCATGCAGATTACGGAAATTTACAAGTCGTTGCAGGGGGAGTCGTCGTGGGCGGGGCTGCCTTGCATCTTCGTGCGCCTGACGGCTTGTAACCTGCGCTGCCGCTGGTGCGACAGCGAGTACACCTTCACGGGCGGAGTGAAGATGCCGGTGGAGCAGGCGGAGGCGGAAGTGCGGCGGCTGAGCGGAAGTTCGCGGTACTCCAAGCCAGATCCCTCGGGGCTGAAGCCGGCTCGGAATGACGCCATCAGCGAGAAGGGATCGAATGTACAGGCATCGCTGCCGCTGGTGGAGATTACGGGCGGGGAGCCGATGCTGCAGGAGCGCGAAGTCGTTCCCCTGATGCAGCGGCTAGTCACAGCGGGGTACACGGTTCTGCTGGAAACGAGCGGCGAACGAGCGCTGGCCACGGTGCCGCGCGAGGTGATCAAGATCGTGGACGTAAAGTGTCCGCATTCGGGGGCGGCCGATACGTTTCGCAGGGAAAACCTGGAGGCGCTGGCTCCGCGGGACGAACTCAAGTTTGTGCTGAGCGATCGCACGGACTACGAATTTGCCCGGGAATTTATCACCGAGTATGGGCTGGCGGAGCGGGTGCACGCGGTAATCCTTTCGCCCGCGTTTGGCAAAGACGCAACCGGGGCGCGCGACAGTTCGCACTGCCTGCTCGATCCGCGGGAACTGGCGGAATGGATGCTGGAAGACGGCCTGCCGGCGCGGCTGGGGCTGCAGATACATAAGTTCATCTGGGACCCGGCGCTAAAGGGAGTGTGATTACAGCCAGCAGCCCAGGCGGCAGAGGGGCTCGGGGAGCGCATCTAACTTGACAGAGACTCACAATCGAATGGCTGATCGAGGCTTCAAATCCCCGGCGGTAGTGCTGCTGAGCGGGGGGATGGATTCGTGCGTGTGCGCGGCGCTGGCGGCGCGGGATCACGATGCCGCCGCCCTGCACATCAGCTACGGACAGCGCACGGAAAAACGGGAGCGGGAGGCATTTTTCGCCATCTGCGACCGGCTGGGCATCCGCAAGCGGCTGCTGATCCGCAACGAGGCGCTGCACGCCATCGGGGGCTCCGCGCTTACCGACCCCGAACTGCAGGTGCCGACGGCGAGCGAGGTGATTGGGGGCGAAATTCCCATCACGTATGTGCCTTTCCGCAACGCCCATTTTCTGGCCGTGGGGGTGAGCTGGGCGGAGGTGCTGGGAGCGGACAAGGTTTATATCGGGGCGGTGGCCCAGGACAGTTCCGGGTACCCCGACTGCCGCCCGGAATACTACCGGGCCTACAACGAGGTGATCCGCACAGGGACGCGGGAGGGGCGGATTGAAGTGGCGACGCCGCTGATCGGGATGCGCAAATCACAGATCGTGCGCCTCGGCCTTGAACTGGGCGCGCCCTTCGATTTAACGTGGTCCTGTTACAGCCGCGAGGACAGCGCCTGCGGCGTGTGCGACAGCTGCGTGCTGCGCCTGCGCGCCTTTCAGAATGCGGGCGCGCGCGATCCGATTTCGTATTTGACCGCGGCTTCGGGGTAGGAGCAGTAGCCGTGCCCCCGAGTCTGGGAACCACCCAGACGAGGCTGGGGTCCAGGTATAGGAAGGCAAAGTATCGTAAGCAGATTGAGAATCGTAGCCGGGAGGCTGAAATGAAGCAGCGTCTAACCATTTGCATGCTGGCAGTGCTGGCGGCGGCCCTGATGATTCCGCCCGCCTGGTCGCAGAGCATGGCGACCGTGAAAGGCAAGTGCCTGGATGCCTCGGGGCAGCCGATCGCGGGAGCCACCGTGGAATACGCCAATCTGGACACGGGGCAAAAATACAACC
>DATGIY010000443.1:0-5747 GCA_035295475.1 Terriglobales bacterium | reverse complement strand
GCCATAGTTGCGGGGCGTGCTCATGTTCGGTTGCCGCGACTGAGGCTGATCCGAGAACCGGCGCCATCCGCCCTGGTTGCCGGCGGGCGCCTGTTCGTTACGTGGCGTGCGCGCTGGCATGCTGTCACGCTGCCCTTGGTTAGCAGGTCCGGAGCCCGCCTGACGCCAGTTCTGATTCCGGTTGGCGTTAGACGTTCCCTGATTGCCACCATTCGAGAAAGTGCTCCATCCCTGCCGTCCCTGGGGCTGGTTGCCGCGCGAGCCTGGCTGATTTCCGCCTACCTGTCCAGGCACCACGTTGCCGCGGGTCACCGTGTTCTGCGTCCGCGGCGCATTGTTTTCCGCCATGCTGCCGCCAAAGCGCTGCCAACCCGGCCGGCTGGAATTGGCCTGCGGCTGGCGCGCGTTTTGACCGGTCACGCCGGCGTTCCTGCCGAATTGCTGACCCGCGGAACCAGTCACCTGATTTCTGCCGGGCAGCGTGTTCATGGCGTTTACCGGCTGCTGGCGAGAGATTCCCAGGTGATTAACCTGCGTCGCCACTTGGGGAGCCGAGTTCCGCATGATGTTCTGCATCTGCCCCACCTGGCGGTTGAAGGGCACCGGCGCTGCCGCCGCCCGTCCAGTGCTGAAGAAGCGCTGATTGCTGGCTACCCGATTGCCCATGCTCACCGGGCGATCCGTGGGCCGTAAGCTTTCCCGGGTAGGAACCACCGGCACCCGCCCGGTCAGGGCGCCCGCCTGGCGGAACGTGCCGGCGTCGATGCCCGTGGCGCGCCGCACCGGCATGCGGCCGAAATTCTGCGCCGGCATGGTGGAGACCGCATTCAGCAGGCGAGGATTATTCGCTATTTCCCGCAGGTTGTAGTAAGGATTGCGTCCCCGATAGAGCGGCCCGATTCCATGTCCGCCGTTGTAGTTGTAAATGTTGGTGATGTTAGTCACGTTCACGATGTTGACACCGCGCCCGTACCAGGGGTGGTAGTAATCGCCCGGGCCAATCGGGAGCCACCCGATGTTGCCGAAACCGAACCCGAAGCCGAAGCCGCTGTGGAAACCCAAGCCGAAGAACGAGACGTAGGCCGGCGCCCACAGAGGACGGTAAGCGGCGTAAACCGGTCCCGGCCACCAGCACCACGATCCGCCATAGAGGAACCAGCGCCCGTAGTGGTATGGCGCCCAACCCCAAGGCTCATAAGACACCCAGGTCCAGCCGTAGTAGGGCTCCCACACCCAGCGGCCAGAGCTGTATGGCGCCCAGCCAGGGCCGGCTACGGGAGTCCACACCTGGCCGTAGTCAGGCACGTATACCCAGTGCCCATAGGCGTCCAGATCGTCGGAGCCGGTGTAATAGCGGTTGGTATAGCGCCAGCTCTGGGCATCCCGGATCAGACTGTCCCGGTCGCTGTTCCAGCGGTCCCAGTCGTCCTTTGCCGGCGCCGAGACAGTCTGATACTCAGGGTTGTTCGTGCCCTCGACCGTAATCATCTGGCCGCTCTGGACACGCGTGCTGCCCTGAGGCGTGGTAATCTCCGCCTCTCCCTTGCGGACGATCACCTGGGTTTCTGCATTGGAGTTCACCTGAACGCGGTAGACGCCTTCCCCCAGCGGATGCAGCGCCAGATTAGGCGTGTCAATTTCGGCTTCCGCCTCCGCGCCCTTGAAGACACTGTAGTCAGCCAGGCCGTTGCCTACCTGCACCTGAATACGGCTGCGGTTCAGTTCCGTGACCTTGGCGTACGCATTCGCGTCCAGGCGGAGAACGTTGGCGTAGTCGAGCTGCACTTCCGCGCGTGAAACGTTGCCGGTGGAGATGCCGTCGCCGCGGACCACCGGGGTGTTCAGAGTGGCGGCCACCCAGTCATTGGAGTCGCCGCGCTGCAACGTCACATCACCGTGGATCAGGCTGATGCGCGCCACTCCCGGCGAAGTTTCCACCTGGGCAAAGGCCGCCCCAGCCAACATCACCAGCATCACCGCGAGACTTGCCAGATAGCGTTTCATAGCCCACCTCCGACCCGATTGCCCCGGATAGTCCATATCCGGCTTGCTGTAATGCAGGGCAGGGGCCAAAGGGGAGTTAACTTGCAAGTTGTTGATAGCAAGTGGCTTGACTGCCATATGGCGGCTGGGGAGGGTGCTGGCCGGCGGTGGTTTTCAAGCGCTGGTGGTGGTTTTCGGCCACTTTTCGAAGGCAGGGCCAACCGGCTAATGGGCTTACTTCTTTTCCGTATCCACGTCCTTGTTTTCCGGATCGGGTACCCCCATCTGGGACAGGCGGTAGCGCAGGGCGTTGCGCGAAAGCCCCAGCGCCCGCGCGGCCTGGCTTTTGTTCCCGTTGGCCTGGCGCAAGGCTTCGCGGATGATCTCCTGCTCCCATTGCTCGAGGGTCAGGCCCGGAGGCAGGACGGGCGCCATATTGTTGGCGTGGTGAGGACGGTCGAGATGAATATCGTCCACATCCAGGGTTTCGCCGCGCGCCAGCGTGACCGCACGCTGCATAACATTTTCCAGTTCGCGGACGTTGCCCGGCCAGTGAAAGTCCATCAGCACCTTCATGGCGGCGGAGGTGATCCCTTTCACGGTGCGCGCCTGTTCGCGGCTGAATTTCTGCAGAAAGAATTGCACTAACTCGGGAATGTCCTGCTTGTGCTCGCGCAGCGGAGGAATGTCGATGGCCACCACGTTGAGGCGATAATAAAGGTCTTCGCGGAAGCTGCCGTCCTCCAGGGCGGCGCGGAGATCGCGGTTGGTGGCGGCGATCAGGCGGACGTCCACTTTGACGGTCTTGGTTCCTCCCAGGCGCTCGAATTCGCGCTCCTGCAGAACGCGCAGCAGTTTGACCTGGGTGGCCGCCGGTACGTCGCCGATTTCGTCGAGAAACAGCGTGCCTTTATCCGCTAATTCGAACTTGCCGGGTTTGCTGCCGCTGGCGCCGGAGAACGCGCCTTTCTCGTAACCGAACAACTCACTCTCCAGAAGATTCTCGGGGATGGCCGTGCTGTTGATTTTGATAAACGGCCCGGAAGCGCGGCTGGAGTGCTCGTGAATGGCGCGCGCTACCAGGTCCTTGCCGACGCCGCTCTCTCCGCCCAGCAGCACGGTCGCGTTCGTAGGAGCGACGCGCTCCACCATGGCCAATACCGCCTGCATCTTGTCGCTGCCGGCGACGATGTTTTTGTAGTGATAGCGCTGGCCCAGCGCCTCGCGCAGCGAGCGGTTTTCCTCGCGCAGGTTTTGTGCGTCCAGTTCTTTGCGGATGACCAGCGTCATCTCGTCCAGAGAGAACGGCTTCAACACGTAGTCGCTGGCGCCCATCTTCATGGCTTCGACCGCCGATTCCACCGAGCCATAAGCGGTCATCATCACCACGGGCAGAGAAGCGTTCATTCGCTTGATGGCCTGCAGGAAGTCCCGGCCATTCATTCCCGGCAGGCGGAAATCGCTGACGACAAGATCGATCCGCTCTTTTCCCAGCAGCTTCAATCCGCTCTCCGCGTCGGCTACGGCATGGGTGGTAAAACCCTCCTCGCCCAGCTTGAGCTCGAGCAGGCGCCGCATTTTGGCTTCATCTTCTACGATCAGGATCGAAGGCATGGTTCCTCAATTGGCGTTTGCGGGAAGGAACACGTGAAAGCATGCCCCTTCCCCGGGCGGGCTCTTCAGCCGGATGAAGCCGCGGTGGTCATCCACGATTTTGGCCACGATCGAAAGCCCCAAACCCACCCCATTTTCCTTGGAAGTGAAAAACGGATTGAAAATCTGTTCGCGAATATCGGCGGGCACGCCCGGCCCAGAGTCCTGAATCTCCACCGCCACTCCGGGCACGTTCTCCGCTGACTCGCGGGCAATCGAAACCTTGAGCTTGCCGCCGGCGTTATTCATGGCTTCGTAGGCGTTGCAAATCAGGTTTACGAACACCTGCTCGCAAAGCTGCTCATCGGCCAGGATCTGCGGTAAGTCGTCGGCGTAGCAGCGCTCGACGACAACCGTGGAAGCGGGGAACTGCACCCTGACCGACTCCAGCGCGTGGTCCGCAAGCGCTGTCGCGCTGGCCGGGCGCAGCTGCAGACGCGAGGGGCGGGCAAAATCCAGGAAGCGGGCCACCAGCGCATTGAGCCGGTTCACCTCGGAGGAGATGTATCCCGCCAGTTCCTGGGCCAGCGGCGTGCCGCCCTGCAATTTCTGGTTGAGCATTTCCGCCGAGCCCTTGATTACTCCCAGCGGATTGCGAATTTCATGCGCCAAACCCGCCGAAAGCTGCCCCAGCGCCGCCAGTCGCTCCGAACGGCGGGCCTCATCCTGCGCCACTTTCAGTTGGCGGTTCGATTCCGCCAGAATCTCCGACAATGCCAGTGACTGCTTCAGCTGCCGGCGATTTTCCATGACAAACTGGTTGACCAGCATGGCGGCGAAAAAGAAGAACAAAACCCGGATGGCTAGTTCGACCTTGCCCGACGAGGTGAGTTCGTACTCCTGCAAGGCGGGAATCAGGTAAGAGCAATAGGCGGCCGAAGACAACGCCGTCCACAAGATCGTGCCCAGCGGGCCGAAGTAAAGCGCGGCGGTAATCACCGGCAGGTAATAAACAGGGTAGTAGCTGCTGTTGATGCTTACCCCGCCTCCGGTGTGGCCAATCAGGAGCGTGGCCAGCGCTATCTTGAGCAGCACGCTGTAAGTGGGGCCGCGTCGAGGCAGAAATGTGATCAATTGCCTCTCGAAGATCTGCAGCAGCGCGATAGCCAGCAGCGTGAGCTGTTTGTGAATTTCTCGTACCGGCGAGAGCAGCGCCAGACCGGCCAGGAACATCAGCCAAAGGACGTCAATCCAGCGGATTCTCGCCAGCCGGGCTCGGAGCATGGCTCTGCCTCTGCTCAATTTAACTCTTTCGACGAGGTTTCGGCTCGCCCATAGCTGGCCACGTAGGCTGCTAGTTAACCTGGGCCGGGGAAGCGAACGCAGATCCACTGTCCTCTGAATCCTTGGCTTCGGCAGGGAGAATTCTTTCAAGCTGGCGCCAGCGGCGGAAATCTGGATAGTAGAAGGCTGGACTCAGTTAAAGAAGCAGCGGGTCCAAGGCACGAAGCCAGGGACCCGCGCACTTCTTTCGGCCGAACAAACCTTATTGCTGAGGCACCGCCGGCGCCTGGGCCTGCGGGGCGGGAGGCTGGGCATTGGGGGCGCCCACCGTCTCCGCCGAGCCGCCGATCTTGGTGCCGATGACTTCGCCGGAAACAATCAGCTCCACGCGGCGATTCAGTTTTCGTCCCGAGGCGGTGTCATTGGGAGCAACGGGATCAGATTCGCCCAAGCCACGGGCAATCACGGTATTGATGTCCACTCCCTTGTCCACCAGATAATCACGCACTGTGCCGGCGCGCTTCTCCGAGAGCATCTGGTTATAGTCCGCCGTGCCCGTGCTGTCGGTGTGGCCTTCGATTTCCAGCCGCAGGTCGGGATAGGCGAGGATGATCCCGGCAATGCGGGCAAGGCTCTCCCGGGCGGCCGGCTTCAAGGCGTACTGGTTGGTATCGAAGAGCACGTCCGGCATGCTGACCACCAGACCGCGGGGCGTGTCCTTTGTCTCCAGCACCTGATTCAGTTGTGCCAGCAGGCGCTGGCGAACTTCCTCTTTCTGGCGGATGGCTTCATCGGCCGCCTGGCGGGCCTTTTCGGCCTCGGCTTGCGCCTGTTGTTGGGCGGCCAAGGCCGCCGCGCGGGCAGCCTCCGCCTCTTGGCGCATTTGA
>DATGIY010000442.1:0-3047 GCA_035295475.1 Terriglobales bacterium | reverse complement strand
AGCAACGGCTGCCTATCAGCAGCGCGTGGAGAACAGCTGGATCAAGGCAGAACTGTGGAAGGTGCGCAATTTCCACCAGGGATTCGAGCACGGCTTTTGGCATGGAATGGTGCATGCCGGATTGCAGCAGTTCACCGGCGGCCGTGGCCTGCATGCCCGCTACGCCGCCAGCGCCGGCCACGCCCGCATGAAGAAGCTGGCCCAGTTGCCCGCCGATGGCGGCTCCGAGGCTCACCTGCTGGACAACGCCAAGGGGGATGGCAAGCTTACCTTCGACAAGCTCACCGATCTATACCACTCCGGTACTAAGCACGAAGAAGATCAGCCCGCCCACTTGGTGATTCACGATACTCAGATCTGCAATCTGCGCTGCGTGCAGGAGTACGGCAATCCCTGCCAGCATTTCTGTCCGGCGAATGTCTACGAAATGGTCGAGGCCGCGGATGTGCCTTCAGGCAAGCGCATCAGCCTGAATCCATCCAACTGCGTCCACTGCAAGACCTGCGACATCATGGATCCCTACCAGATCATCACCTGGGTTCCGCCCGAGGGCGGAGGCGGGCCGAATTACGACGGGATGTAACCAAAAAACATTTCACCGCAGGGGCGGCGAGTTCGCTGAGGAAAATCGGCAGGGAAAAGCCTTTGAGATTTGTTCTCTCAGCGTTCTCAGCGTCTCGGCGGTGAAGAGATTTCTTTATACCGGAAACATTCTTCCAGGTGGTCGTTGACCATTCCCACCGCCTGCATGAAGGCGTAACAGATAGTCGAGCCCACAAAGCGGAGCCCGCGCTTTTGCAGTTCCTTGCTCAGGCGGTCGGAATCCGCGGTGCGCGCCGGCACTTGCTTAAGCGAGGTCAGAGCCTGTCCGCGGGGCGAGGGTGCAAACTGCCAGAGAAAGCGGTCAAAGCTGCCGAATTCCTTTTGGAGCTCGCGCACAGCGCGGGCGTTTTGAATGGCGGCCTCGATCTTCAGCCGGTTGCGCACAATGCCCTCGTCCGCCATCAGCCTCTTTACCTTGTTGCCGTCAAAGCGGGCGACCTTGTGTATGTCGAAATTGGCGAAGGCGCGACGGTAACTCTCGCGTTTCTTGAGAATAGTGTCCCAGCTCAGGCCGGCTTGTGCTCCCTCCAGCACAATCATCTCGAATAAATGGCGGTCGTCGTGCGAGGGCACACCCCATTCTTCATCGTGATAACGAATTGCCAGCGGGTTCCGCGCCCACGGGCAGCGTCGTAGCTCGGTCATATCTGATGGCAAGACAGTTCACCGCGGAGACGCCGAGTTCGCTGAGAATTCAAGGCTTCCGGCTTAAGGATCTCCCCGCCTCTTGACGTCGAAATTATACGGGGCAACCAAATTTGCTCCCCAGGACTATAATTGTGTAGTTGTTTCCGACCGTCGCCGCCTTACGGGCATACCCTGGCGGTGCCGGCGAGGCCTTACTTGGTAAGACCAAGAGGGCCGAGGGTGTGGGTGGAAACGCCTGTGCCTCCCGTGCTCCGTGAGGAGCGTTTGGAAAGGAAACGATCTCCGGGCTGTTGTCCTGCCTCGTTCCCCTTCCTATACAGTTTCAGGTTCCAGTTCCACGTTCAGCCGCTAAGGGCACCGGCTGAATGCTGATGGCTGAGTGCTGATGGCTGTTCTTACTGACAAATTCGGGCGCGCCATTACCGATCTGCGGATTTCGGTCACCGACCGCTGCAACTACAAGTGTGTCTATTGCCGCACCGGCAACGAAGGCGCGATCTATGGGGAACTGCCGTTTTCCGATTACCTGCGTTTGGCGCGCGTATTCACGGAATTGGGCATCACCAAGCTGCGCATCACCGGCGGTGAACCCTTGTTGCGCAAGGGAGTAGTTGATTTCGTCCGCGACCTGTCCAGGTTGCGCACGCACAGCGGCGAGCCTTTGGACTTGGCAATCACGACCAACGGGCACCTCCTTGCAGACCTGGCGCAACCGCTGAAGGAGGCTGGCCTCAACCGGGTTACGGTGAGCATGGACGCCGTGGAACCACAAGCTTTTGCCCGGATTACCCGCGTGAGCAACGGGTTCGGCGCGGTGCTGGCCGGGATTCGAGCTGCCAACCGCGCCGGCCTCAAACCGGTCAAGGTCAACTGCGTGCTCCTGCGGGGCTTCAACGATGACCAGATCACCGCCTTCGGACGCTTCGCCCGCGAAGAGGACGTGGTGGTGCGGTTTATTGAGTTCATGCCCCTGGAGGAAGACCGCGTCTGGTCGCCGGAGATTGTGGTTCGGTTGGAGGAAATCCTGCAGCGCATGACGGCTTTTCGTCCGCTGGTCGAGGTGCCGCACCAACCCAGCGAGACAGCGCGTCGCTACCGCTTCGATGACGGCATTGGGGAAATCGGCATCATTGCTCCCGTGTCGCACCCCTTCTGCGGGCATTGCAGCCGCATCCGGCTGACGTCGGACGGCAAGATTCGCACCTGCCTCTTCTCCATTTGGGATCACGATCTGGGTGGCCTCTTGCGGCGAGGCGCGACCGATGATCAGTTGCGGGATTTCATCATCGGCGTTGTGCAGCGCAAAGAACAGCGCCATCACATTGGGGAGCCTGACTTCGTGCCCCCGTCCCGCACCATGGTGCACATCGGCGGATAAACAAAACTTCTTTCGCCACGGATCAACGCCGATCAACGCGGATGTAAGAAAGTCAAAGTCAAACCTGTTTGAATCCGCGTTCATCCGTGGCGGATGAATTTGCCGGCTCAGCGTAAAATGGCCTCACATGCGGGCGGCCGCCGCTCCATCTACTGAAACAGCAGCTCAGAGCCAGCGCCAGCTCTCCGCGCGCGTAACTGCGGTCCTGCTGCTTGCTATTACCGCCGCGGGCGCCGTACTCCGCTTCCTTCACCTGGATCGCAAGAGCTTCTGGCTTGATGAGGGTGTAAGCGTCACCCTGGCGCGCCTGGATATAGCTAACCTCCTGCATATTCTGTGGCGGCACGAAGCCAACATGGGGTTCTATTACTTCCTGCTGCGGCTATGGCTGCATCTGGGGAGCGGCGACTACTTTGTG
>DATGIY010000441.1:0-2388 GCA_035295475.1 Terriglobales bacterium | reverse complement strand
AAAAGCTCGGCAGGTAGGTGCTGACCGTGTCGTCATCGCGGTTGGCGACAAAGATGCGCGACTCGCCCGGTGGGAGAAAGGCGGCGTGCACCGGCCCCATGCCAATGGGCGTTTCAAAAAACGCGGAGTCGCCGGGAATGTTGATCTGCAGCACGCTGCCCGCGCTGCTGGGCGCGTTGTCGTTGATCATGAAAGCGTAGGACGTGGGTTGCGGATCGCCCGGCGGCCCGGTAATCGGCACGGCCACGGGACGGAAGACGTCGCCGCAGCCAACCGCCAACAATGCCAGGGCCAGCAGCGTAAGCAGGCTGGCCAACCCACTCCAACGACTCCACAGAACCCGGGAAATCTTCATTCAGTATTCAGTAGCTCTGGTTAAGGTGGTGCTATTGTAGCGGGAAAGCCGTGCCTCGCGCTAATGGCGTGCTGCTGGGAGTTCCACACTGCTGCCGGCAGGCAGCTACAGGCGATTGATCAGCGTAGCTACATAGGCGGCGCCAAAGCCATTGTCAATGTTGACCACGGAAACGTTGGAGGCGCAGGAATTCATCATGCCCAGCAGGGCCGCCAGTCCGTCGAAGGAAGCGCCATAGCCGATGCTGGTGGGCACAGCGATCACCGGCACTCCGATCAGGCCGCCGACCACGCTGGGCAGCGCTCCCTCCATGCCGGCGCAAACAATCACCACGCGCGCGCTGGCCAGAGCGCGGCGATGCGCCAGCAGGCGATGAATCCCGGCCACGCCCACGTCGTAAAAGTGCTCGACGTTGTTGCCCATGACCTCCGCGGTCACCACCGCTTCCTCGGCTACCGGTATGTCGCTGGTTCCCGCGGAAACCACGGCGATGGTGCCCTTACCGTGCTTCTCGTGATCGCGGCGCAGAACGATGGCCCGGGCCAGGTGCCGGTATTCGGCTCCCCGCACTTTCTTCTTTACCGCCTTGAATTGCGGTTCGCTGGAGCGCGTGGCCAGCACATTGCTGGAATGACGCGCCAGGCGCGCAAAGATTTCCGCCACCTGCGCCGGCGTTTTGCCCTGGCCCAGGATCACCTCCGGCATACCCACGCGCAAGGCGCGATGATGGTCGATTTTGGCGAAGCCCAGGTCTTCGAACGGCAGGTGCCGCAACTGCTCCACCGCGGCATCAGGCGAGAGTTTACCGCGGCGTACTTGATTGAAGATTTTGCGCAGGGCGTCCGGGCTCATGAGCGGGCACTCAGCAACCACTTCAGCATTGCGATAATAGCGCGAGCGCCGCTACTTTATTTCCTTCATCGGCAGAAGTGAGCCGTAGTCCTGGCCGGAGGGATTCACTGCGCGTGCGACTATCGCATCGAAGGCGCTGCGCACCTCCGGATACTTGGCCACGAAAGCTTTGATCAGGGTCATGTTCTGCTGGAAGGTCTTGGTCGTATCGGAAATATCAGGTACCTGATATTTGAGCACCAGATCCAACTGCTCGCCCACAGGCACAGGGAAAACCTGCGCCAGTTTGTAGGTTTGCCCGCCAATTACGTTGTCCACCGGTCCGTTCACCGGCATATCCTTGGGAACGGCCTGCTGCGTCTCGTCGTAGATCTTGTCCAGCTGCGGTGTTCCCATGAAATCTACTGGCGACAGCAACTGTCGCGCCTCAACGTAGTAATAGTACGCATTCAACATCTGGCCTTGCGACTTGTACTGCCGCGCCTTGTCCCAGAACCACTGTCCATCATGGCCATTAACGGTCTCCGGGCGCACATAGTAGCCGGCCAGCTTCCAGGTGGCGGAAGCCAAGGCCGCTTCCGGGTTCTCTGCCTGGGCGGGTGCCGCGCCGTCGGCCGCTTGCTCCTCGAGCACCATGGTCACGCTGTACCTGGCGGCTTTGGGAGTAGTGACGTCTTGAATTACCACCGCGTAAGTTCCTGGCGGCAGGCCAGGGATAGAAAATCCCACCCGGTCCGGGGAGTTGTAGATGCCGCAAAAGAACTCCGCCCGCTGTTGCGGCGCGGAGCCGGGCGCCTCCAGGACATAAGGGGGGCGCACCGAGGTTTGGGCGCCGGCAAAGTCCGCCTTGTGATCGTTGATTGCCCCTTCCACCCCCGCGAAATTTGCGGCCAAGGACGGAATGGCATTCTGTTGTAAGGCGGCGCTATCCCCTTGTGCGGCCATTTGGAAGTAGCGCTTGGCTGTGCTTTGCAGGGTGGTAACCGCACCGGCACCCATGTCGGAAGCCGTCAGACAGGCCTCCTGCCCCCAGGCGGACAACGTCCCCATGACCATCCCAAGGAGCAAAAAAAGAGGCAAAAAGAGGCGCGCAAGGCAGCGCGATTTCATCGTTCTCATCATAGCTGTGTCCGATTGCCGAACAGCTAAACAGTACGATGCCAAATTCGGCTACTCCGATG
>DATGIY010000440.1:0-7597 GCA_035295475.1 Terriglobales bacterium | reverse complement strand
GGCGATTACGCCTAACGTGCTGGTGGCCGATGCTGACCAGGATGTCGTGTTGCCGGACGATGACAACAGCAATGTCACCGACCAGGAGCGCAAGATCGAAAAGCAGCACGAGGATGATCAGCTGCACAAAGCCATTGACGTGCTGAAGACCCGGCAAGCCAAGTCATAGTTCTTTTCGGCAATGAAAATCGCGCGCCTGCGGGCGCGCGTATTTTTTTTTAAAGCAGCACTTGGCGTTCAGCACTTGGGCTGTGGAGAGCATGCCCAACCTGATCATCGGACTCCCGCCGTCGTTTTCCCCTGATATCCGCCATACTGACTCGACGTCTCGGCGCGCGCGACGGCCAAGTGCCAGAGCCAACTGCCAACTGCGCCTTCCGGAGTGCCCAACTGACAACTGGCAACCGAACACTGGCGAGTGGCGTAGTGCTATGCTGAACTCAATCTCCCATGAAGTTGCTGGATGCAGACCGTCCCCCCGCGGCGGTTCGTACCCCCGAGGAAGTCGCAGCCCGACGTAAGCTGTTGGGCTGGATTGTATATGGGGTATTAGTGCTGGCGGCGGCGGCGCTGGGCTCGCTGGGCGGCCTGCTGTTTGTCTACAACGTCGATCTGCCCCAGGTGGACGACCTGGAGCATTACCGTCCCATTTCCAACACCGAGCTCTACGACGATCAGGGCCGCATTATCGGTTCCTTCGCCCTGCAGCGGCGAATCGTCGCCCGTTACCAGGACTTCCCGCCGGTGCTGCGCCAGGCGGTGATCTCCATCGAAGACAAGAATTTCGAGAAGCACTGGGGCGTGAACGTGTGGCGCATCCTGGGCGCCGCCTATCGCGACCTGATTTCCGGGGGCAAGGTGCAGGGCGCTTCCACCCTGACCATGCAGCTTTCGCGCAACCTGTTCCTTTCGCCGGAACGGACGTACAGCCGCAAGCTGGAAGAGATTCTGCTGGCCATCGAGATCGAGCGCCGCTTCACCAAGTCGCAGATTTTCACGCTCTACGCCAACCAGATCTTTCTCGGGCACGGAGTTTACGGCTTTGAAACCGGGGCGGAATTTTATTTCGGCAAGCACGCCAGCGATCTGACCCTGGATGAAGCGGCGCTGCTGGCCGGTTTGCCCAAGGCGCCGAGCTATTATTCGCCGATCAATAATCCGGAACGCGCGCTGCGGCGGCGCAACCTGGTGATCAATTCCATGCTGGAAGATGGCAAGATCACGGCGGCGGAGGCCACTGCCGCCAAAGAGCAGCCCATCCAGCTACGGCTGCAAACCGATCCCAATTCCCTGGCCCCTTACTACGTGGAGGAAATTCGCCGCTATCTGGAGAAGAAGTACGGCAGCGACCAGGTGCATCAAGGCGGGCTGCGAGTTTACACATCTCTTGACGTGGATATGCAGAAAGCGGCCAAGCAGGCGGTGCTCGACGGGCTGGCCGCCTACGAACGCCGGCACGGCTGGAAAGGGCGCCTGGAAAACGTGCTGCTGGAAGGCCGCACCCTGGAGAACTATCACAATCCCGACTGGGACGAAAATTTACAGCCCGGCAGCTACGTGCACGCCCTGGTCACCCAAATTTCCGCCGGCAGCGCTGTGGTTAAGTTCGGCCCCTACTTCGCATCGCTGGGCCCGGCGGACGCAACCTGGACGGGCCGTCATATGGGGCAGTTGCTGGCGCCCGGCGACGTGGCTTATGTGAAGGTGCTTTCGCTGGGGACGGGGAATCGCACTCGCGCCAGCCTGGAGCAGGACTCGGGTGTGCAGGGCGCGCTGGTGGCTATCGACAATGCCAGCGGCGACATCAAGGCCATGGTGGGCGGCCGCGATTTCGATCTCTCGAAATTCAATCACGCCACCCAGGCGGAACGCCAGGTGGGATCCTCCTTCAAGCCTTACGTCTACACCGCTGCCATCGACCAGGGCGCCACACCTGACGATGTGGTGCTGGACGCGCCGGTCACCTTCAATACGCCTTCCGGGCCGTACATCCCGCACAACTACGACGAGCGCTTCGAAGGCAATATCACCTTGCGGCGAGCCTTGGCCAATTCGCGCAACATTCCCGCCTTGAAAGTGGCGGAAAAGGTGGGCATCGGCACGGTGATCAGTTATGCGCACCGCTTCGGCATCAACGAGGAAATTCCCGCCTACCTCCCCATTGCCCTGGGCGCCGCCGACGCTACCGTGCTGGAGCAGACTTCCGCCTACAGCGTGTTTCCCGAGGATGGAGTGCGTCTGCTGCCGCGCTACATCCTTAAAGTCACGGACTACGACGGGCGTCTGCTGGAGGAGAATTATCCCGATGTGCGCGACGTGATCAGCCAGCGCACCGCACGCATCATGACTTCCATGTTGCGCGAAGTGGTGCTGCACGGCACGGCGGTGGCCGCCAGCCGCCTTCCCTATCCCCTGGCGGGCAAGACGGGAACCACCAACGACTTCACCGACGCCTGGTTCGTGGGCTTCTCCCCCAACCTGACTTGCGGCGTGTGGGTAGGCTTCGATGAGAAGAAATCGCTGGGCAATCGGGAAACCGGATCGCGGGCGGCCCTGCCCATCTGGATGCAGTTCATGGCAGAGGCTTTGAAGGGGCGCGAGCCGGGAGAATTCCAGCCGCCTCCGCTCATCCCGCCTAGCCCGCTGGCGCAGAAACTGGATACGCCGGATGCAGCCCCCAGCGGGGATGAAACGCATTAGGAGAGTCGACGGCTCTCGGCCTTGGGCCACGAGGCGGCGCCCCGTAAGAATTCGTCAATCTTCAATCAGCCATCGTCAATTGCTGGTTCTCTCTGTGCCCTCGTCTGCCAGTGGCTAAAACCCGGCGCGCTACAATAGCGGCATCGCACGCCTGAAAACATTATTTCGCCTGCTCTCGCTGGCCATGGTGCTGCTGGTGGTCGCCATGGTGGCGGCGCTTACTACCATGCGCCTGGCAATTCATGGGCGCGAGGTGGCGGTACCCAAGTTCGTGGGCATGACGCCGGCGGAGGCGCAACGGCTCGCCTTCAAGAGTGGCCTGACATTTTCGGTTGAACGCCGCTTTTATAGTCCGCAGGTTCCCCTGGGCAAGGTGATGTCGCAGGCGCCGGACGCCGGCATGCTGGTGCGCCGCGGCTGGCAGGTGCGCGGCGCGGAGAGCCTGGGAGCGCAGCGGGTGGCCATTCCCGATGTAACCGGCCAGAGCGCGCGGGCGGCGGAGATCAATATCCGCGAGCGCGGACTGGAGATGGGAATGCAGGCGGTGGCGCACCTTCCGAATGCCCAGGCCGGTGGAGTGGTGGCGCAGGATCCGCCGGCCAACGCGCACGATGTTTCCGCGCCCCGGGTGAGCGTATTGATTGCCGCCCCCGCCGATCCGCCCGCCTTTGTGATGCCCAATTTCGTGGGCCAGCCGTTGGCCCTGGTCAGCGCCGATATCGAAAAAGCGGGCCTGCACGTGGGCACCTTGACCGCGCAACCGGCCGGCGCTCAGGGGCTCCCTTCCAATACCGCTCCAACTCCGTCCTCGGGTGCGAACGCCACCATTATCGTAGGGCAGAGCCCTCCGCCCGGGCAGAAAGTCACCGCCGGCACCGTGGTGAATTTCGAAGTGCAGCGCTAGCGAGTGTTGGACCGGGAGGTCTCTTCCACAAATTGTCTCTCGCAGCCGTGTGGACCGGAACCGTAAAGTTGTTTCGGAAGGGCACGGCTTCAGCCGTGCCGATCGGAGCCGTAGCCAGTGTGGGCTTTAGCCCCTGAGGGGAGTTGTTATCGTTTCTTGGCGAGCGTAACTCGAAGTAGTTCCAGGACAATGATCGTGGTCAGAAACGCCGATCCGGGCGCCATCAGAAAGAAGTAAGCCCAAATGCTTCGAGGCAGTGTGGCGAGAACCGGCGAGCGGCTAAATACAATCCAGATTCCCACGCTTTGTATAACGAGCAGGAATGCGAAGAGTACAGCATGCTTGCGCATTAGCTGGATGGTCACGAGACTCGAATTATATTGCCCTTCGTGTCCTCTGTGGTTAATCGTTTCTTGTCAGAAGCGCCGCGAAGAATCCGTCGCAAGGATGAACGCCAGGTAAGGTGCGGAGGTACGGCCCGTCGGTGATCGAGTCCAGGTCCGGCCACACGAGTTGGCCGCGATCTCGCATCGCCTGCAATTCGGAGCGGCAATCGAGCAGGTAAAGGCCGGGAATTTCGGCCAGCAGTTCTTGGATGACGTCCTGATTTTCTTCCCGCTCCAGCGAGCACGTGGAATAGACGAGCCGCCCGGCGGAAGCGAGATGCGCGGCCGCAGCGCGGGCAATCGCCAATTGACGGCTATGCAGGTCGGCCAGGTCTTGCGGCTGCAGCCGCCATTTGATTTCCGGATTGCGGGCCAATGTTCCTGTCCCGGAACATGGCACATCGGCGAGCGCCCGGTCGAACTCCCCGGAAACCGGCAGCTGTTCGGCGTTGGCGGCGATGACGCGAACGTTCGGCGCCGGCACCAGGCGGCGCAGCAGGCGAGCGCGCTGGGGATGCAGGTCAGCGGCCACGATCAGCGATTCCGGGTTGCGGTCGGCGAGCACGGCGGTTTTGCCGCCCGGCGCGGCGCAGCAGTCGAGCAGCCGCCGGCCGCTGCCCACTAGCGCGGCTACCAATTGCGAAGCTTCATCCTGGATTACAACCGGACCATCGCGATAGGCGCTAGTTCGGGTGACGTCTCCTGCTTCCACGCGGCGAGCATCGGCCAGCAGCGCGCCCGGCGCCAGGGCAATGCCGGCCTGCAGCAATTCGCTTTCCGCCGTGGCGGAGCGCAGGCGGATAGCAGTCACGGGCACGTGCTGATCAAACGCGCAGATTTGGGCCGCCGTATTAGGCCCGAATTGCTGGGCCCAGCGTTCGACCAGCCATAGTGGATGCGCGTAGGCTGCCGCGAGTGATTGCGCACTGGCGTCCGGCCGCGCTCCCGGACGAAGACTCGCCGCCGGCGCAGCCAGCTTGCGCAGCACAGCGTTGACGAAGGTGGCGGCTGAGCGCTTGCGCGCCCGCTTCACCAGTTCCACGCTTTCGTAAATCGCTGCCCGCGCCGGCACCCGCTCCAGCCAGCCCACTTGGTACACGCCCAGGCGCAGCGCGGTGAGCACTTCGAGATCGAGTTTCTCCAGAGCTTGGGATGAACCCCGCCGTATAGCCGCGTCCAGCGCCGAACGCCAGCGCAGCACTCCCATCACCAGCTCAGTGCAGAGCGCGTGATCGGCGGGCGAAAGCTCCTGGTAACGCGCGGAATGCAGCAACTCCGAGGCGTAAGCGCTCTGCCGCTCCACTCGCAGAAGAATGTCGAAGGCGGCGCTGCGGGCGGGAGAAATCATTGGGTAATCGGGTAATTGTGTAATTGGACAATTGTGTTATTCGAAATACCGACATCTCCGTTTTGTAATTTAGTGATTTGTAATTTGTAATTTAAGACCGAGTTTGGGAGCAGCGCCGCGCAGGTTTTCAATTACAAATTACCAATTACCAAATTACCAATTCGCGATCTCAATTACTCAATTACCCGATTACTCAATTACCCAATTCCTAGTTGCCCAATTTCTCGCCCGGCTGGGGCCGATAGCCGTGCAGGAAGTCACGGGCGGCCATGCGCTTCTTACCCTGGAGTTGAACTTCCAGCAGCTCCAGGGCGGTGTTCTGGCCGCAGCCGGCCAGGAGGCGGTCGCCCTCTACCTTGATTTCACCCGGCGCCAGACTGGCGGCGGCGGGTTTAGCTGCCCACACCTGCAGCTGCTTGCCGCGAAAGCTGGTGAACGCGCCCGGCCAGGGCTGAAAACCGCGCAAGCGGTTGCCAATCTCGGCGGCCGTCCTGTGAAAATCAATCAGCCCATCTTCGCGCTTGAGAATAGGCGCCAGGGTGGCGCGGCTATGGTCCTGGGGCCGCGGCTGAATCGTTCCGGCCGCCAGCCCGCGCAAGGTTTCGACCATGAGATCGGCCCCAACGCTTGCCAGCCGCGGCGCCAGAGTTTCAGCCGTGTCTTCCGGCGCGACGGGGAGTTCCTTCTGCAGCAGAATGTCGCCGGTGTCGAGGCCGGCGTCAATGCGCATGGTGGTCACGCCGCTTACGGTTTCGCCCAAGGCAATCGCCCACTGGATGGGCGCGGCGCCGCGGTACTTGGGCAGCAGCGAGGCATGCAGATTGATGTTGCCCAGCGGCGGCAGATCGATCATCCACTGGGGAATAATGCGCCCGTAGCCGACCACCACGATCGCCTCGGGATGAAGCGCCGCGAGCTGGGCGCGAAATTCTTCGTTGTTCTTGATCTTGTCAGGCTGGGTGATAGGCAGCCCCGCCTCCTGGGCGCAAACTTTGACCGGCGAAGGCGCCAGTTCCAGGCCGCGGCCGCGCGGCTTGTCCGGCTGCGTGACCACCAGGCGCACCTCGAACCCGCCGGCCAGCAGCTTTTCCAGCGTGGGAACCGCGAAGCGGGGCGTGCCACAGAAGACAAGCTTCATTGTGTAAATCAGTAATCGGGTAATTGTGTAAATGATAGCGGGCTAAGCCGGGTTTTCAATTATGAGATTACACAATTACTCAATCAGGCCCACTCGCCGGCCTTCACCAGCTTGCGGATTTTGCGCTTCATCAGGTCGCGCTTGAGGGCGCTGATGTGATGGATGTAGAGCCGCCCGTCGAGGTGATCGGTCTCGTGCATGAAGGCGCGGGCCAGCATCTCTTCCCCGGTTTTTTCATACCACTTGCCGTGGCCGTCCTGGGCGCGCACCGTGACCCGCAGCGGGCGGGTGACGGGCTCGCGAAATTCAGGGATGCTGAGGCAGCCCTCGCTTCCCTTCTGCTTGCCTTCTGTGTGAACGATTTGGGGATTCACCAGCACCAGCTTGGCGTTGGGATCCTCCTTGAAGGTGACATCAATCACCGCGATGCGTTTGGAAATGCCGATCTGGGGAGCGGCCAGGCCGACGCCATGGGCCGCGTACATGGATTCGAACATGTCGTCCAGCAGCTTGCGCAACTCGTCGTCAAAAACCTCGACCGGTGCGGCGGGCTTCTCCAGCACCGGGTCGCCATATTTCACGATGGGATAGATCATCAGTAGTTCTGCAGTTGTTGGCAGTAGCCGTGAAAATTTCTGAGCGTTTCTCCCAGGGAGTCGCCGCCGAATTTTTCCAGGGCGCAGCGAGCCAGGGTGAGCGCCACCATGGCTTCAGCCGCCACTCCCGCCGCCGGCACCACGCAGACGTCGGAGCGTTCGTAAGCCGCCTTCACCGGCTCCCGGGTGGCGAAATCCACCGACTCCAGGGGCCGTCGCAGGGTGGAAATCGGCTTCAGGTAGCCGCGCACCAGGATGTCCTCGCCATTGGAGACGCCGCCTTCGATGCCGCCGGCATGGTTGTGTTTGCGCACAAAACCGGTGAACGGCGCGATGCCGCCGTTTTTCTGCCGCGAATAGCCTATTTCATCATGCACCTGGGAGCCGAAGGAAGCGGCTGCCGAGATGCCTACGCCAATCTCCACTGCTTTGACCGCTTGCAATGACATGACAGCGGAAGCCAGCAAGCCATCCAGGCGCTCATCCCAGTTGGCGAAGGTCCCCAGGCCGGGAGGAACATGGTGG
>DATGIY010000439.1:0-4828 GCA_035295475.1 Terriglobales bacterium | reverse complement strand
CTGCTGCAGTCGGAGTCGTATGTCGCCGCCCTGGGCGCCATGACCGGCAACCAGGCCATCCAGCAGGTGCGTGCCGGCCTGAAAGCCATCTACGTCAGCGGCTGGCAGGTGGCGGCCGACGCCAACGATGCCGGGCAGATGTATCCCGACCAGAGTCTTTATCCGGTAAACAGCGTGCCCAGCTTGGTGGGGCGCATTAACAAGGCCCTGCTGCGCGCCGACCAGGTGCATCACGCCGAAGGCAAGAGCGACGTGTACTGGTTTGCTCCCCTCGTCGCCGATGCCGAGGCCGGCTTCGGCGGCACTCTCAATGCCTTCGAGCTGATGAAGGCGATGATCGAGGCGGGCGCGGCCTGCGTGCACTTCGAGGACCAGCTCTCCTCCGCAAAGAAATGCGGCCACCTGGGGGGCAAAGTACTGGTTTCCACCCCGGAAGCCATCCAGAAGCTGGTGGCTGCCCGGTTGGCGGCTGACGCTTTGGATGTGCCCACGCTGATCATGGCGCGCACCGATGCCAACGCGGCCAATCTGCTGACCAGCGACATTGACGCTCGCGACCGCGAATTCTGCACCGGCGAGCGCACCTCCGAGGGCTTCTTCCGCATTCGCGGCGGCCTGCATTCCGCCATCGCCCGCGCCCGCGCTTATGCTCCATACGCCGACTTAATCTGGTGCGAGACTTCGGAGCCCAGTCTGCAGGAAGCCCGCATCTTCGCCGAAGCCGTCCTCGGCGAGTTCCCCGGCAAAATGCTGGCATATAACTGCTCGCCCTCGTTCAACTGGAAGAAGAAGCTGGACGATGTCACCATCGCCCGCTTCCAGCGCGAGCTGGCCGCCATGGGTTACAAATTCCAGTTCGTCACCCTGGCCGGCTTCCATGCCCTGAACCTCAGCATGTTCGAGCTGGCGCGCGGCTATCGCGAGCACGGCATGGCAGCTTACGCTCGCCTGCAGGAAAAGGAGTTCAGCCGCGAGCAGCAGTATGGCTACGAAGCGGTGAAGCACCAGCGCTTCGTGGGCACCGGCTATTTCGACACCGTGGCCCAGGTGATCGCCGGCGGAAATTCCTCCACCCTGGCCCTGGAAGGCTCCACCGAGCAGGCGCAGTTCAGCGCCGAGTGGCACGAACAAAAGCATCGCGGCGGTCCGGATGCCGCTTGCCAGCCGATCCTCGGTGAGTGCCCCGCGGAAGAACTGGTACTGCCGCAGCCCGCTCCGCCCCGCAGTAAGCGCCTGGCATAGAGCTGTACCCTCACTCCGAAGGCCATTCCCGATTCCCGGGAATGGCCTTTTTTCGGAAACCCTGTTTCCCCGCACCGCGCCCCACGTCCGGGAAAATGATCAGGTACGAGGCTCCGTCACCGGCGCAAGGAACGCAGTCACACCACTTCGACGCTTGCCGTATGGCCTGCGGCGGACGCAAGGCGAGCATCCCGCGTCAGCAAGGTCGCGCCCAGCTGTTCCGCAAGTACGACGTAGGCCGCGTCATAGGCGGACAGATTCTGCCGCAGTTGCCAGATTCGTGGCAGAAATACGGCGTGAGTGTAGCGATTCACGCGCAGGTCCATCAGGTCATGCAGCGCCTCTTCCGCCCGGCGCGTAGAAATCACCCCCTGCCGCGCCAGGCGGCGCAAAACTTGCGCGACCTCCACGTCCAACAGGTGGGGCGCATGCAGGCTTTCATGGCGAGAATAGATCCGATTCTCCACCTGCCGCCCTGCTGCGGTCTGCAGAAGCCAGTCCACCACCGCCGACGCATCCAGGACGATCACCGCGCCTCGCGCTCTTCCCGCACCAGAAGCGCGGTATCAATCGGCGCCGCCACTGGCTTGTGCTGGTGCAGCCGTTCCCGCAGTTCCGCCAGGGTCGGCTTTTCCGCGATTTCCCTGATTTCCGCCAGCAGGTAGTCCGAGAGCGACATGCCCGCCATCGCCGCCCGCGCCTTCAAGGTCCGGTGCAGGGCGTCGGGCACATGGCGCAGCTGGATCATCTTCGACATGTTAGTAGCATAGTTGCATGTGCTCCACATGTCAAACAGCCGCCATTCTGGATGCGGCAGATTACTCCTTTTGCACTAATGTTTTGCGGCCGCCGCGAGCCGCGCGTTCAGCATCTAATCACCCGGCTTATGGAACGTTATCTCTGCATTCATTGTCACTTTTACCAGCCGCCGCGGGAGAATCCCTGGCTGGAAGCAGTTGAAATCCAGGATTCCGCCTATCCCTATCACGACTGGAACGAACGCATCACCGCTGAGTGTTACGCGCCCAATTCCGCGGCGCGCATTCTCGACGGCGAAGGCCACATCATCAAAATTGCGAACAACTACTCCCGCATCAGTTTTAATTTCGGTCCCACTTTGCTTTCCTGGATGGAAGACAATTCCCCCCACACCTACGCCCATATCCTGGAAGCTGATCAAGAGGGGCAGCGCCTCTTTTCCGGGCACGGACCCGCCCTGGCCCAGGCTTACAACCATATGATCCTGCCCCTGGCAACGCGCCGGGACAAACACACGCAGGTGCTGTGGGGGATTCGCGATTTTGAACGCCGCTTCCGGCGCTTTCCGGAAGGTATGTGGCTGCCGGAGACGGCAGTCGATCTGGAGACGCTGGAGGTGCTGGCCGACCTGGGGATTGCCTTCACCATTCTGGCTCCGCACCAGGCCCATCAGGTTCGCAAGCTGAACAGCCAGCGTTGGCGCAATGTAGAGGGAGCGAAAATTGATCCCACGCGCGCCTATGTCGCGCACTTGCCTTCCGGCCGCAGTATCGCGCTCTTCTTTTATGATGGACCCATTTCCCGGGCGGTCGCCTTTGAGCATCTGCTCTCCAATGGCGAGCACTTCGCACAGCGGCTGGTGAGCGGCTTCTCCGACGCCCGCCGCTGGCCGCAGCTCATGCACATCGCCACCGATGGCGAGACCTATGGCCATCATCACCCCCACGGTGACATGGCCCTGGCTTATGCCCTGGATTACATCGAGTCGCGCCAGCTCGCCCGTATCACCAACTATGGCGAATATCTGGCCAACCATCCCCCAACTCACGAGGTGGAAATCATCAGCAACACCTCCTGGAGCTGCATGCATGGCGTGGAACGCTGGCGCGGCGACTGCGGCTGCAACTCGGGCATGAAACCTGGTTGGACCCAGCATTGGCGGGCGCCGCTGCGGCAGGCCCTGGATTGGCTGCGGGACGAAGTGAAACAGCCTACGAGCAGGCGGCTGGCGAATATCTGCGGGATCCCTGGATGGCTCGCGATGAGTACATTGCCGTAGTGCTTGCGCGAAGCGACTCCTCACGCGAACAGTTTCTGGCCCGCCACCAGCTCCGTGAACTCGCTCCCGAAGAACAGATCCGTGTCTGGAAGCTGCTGGAAATGCAGCGTCACGCCATGCTCATGTACACCAGCTGCGGCTGGTTCTTCGACGAGCTTTCCGGCATCGAAACCGTTCAGGTCATTATGTATGCCGGCCGCGCTTTGCAGCTGGCGCAGGATGTCCTGAGCAAGGACCTTGAGCCAGGATTCCTGGAGCGCTTGGCGCAAGCCCGCTCTAATGTCGCCGCCTTCGGAGACGGCGCCCAGATTTACCGCACCTGGGTAAAGCCCGCCATCCTCGATTTGCCCAAGGTGGCGGCTCACTTTGCGGTCAGCTCCCTCTTCGACCATCACGAAGAACATCCTTCCATCTACTGCTACGACGTCGTTCTGGGCGATTTCCAGCGCTTCCAGTCAGGGCGCTTCCGCCTTGATCTGGGCCGGGCCCGCCTCTGCTCCCGCATCACCCAGGAATGCGCATCCTTCACTTACGGAGTCCTGCACCTGGGCGATCACAACGTCAATGCCGGGGTGCTTCCGGCCGACAGTGAGCTGGATTATGCCGCGGTTGTAAAGGAGATTTCCGAGGCTTTCAACCGCGCTGATGTGGCTGAGTCCCTGCGCCTGCTGGACAAACATTTTCATGGCGCCCACTACACCCTGACTTCGCTGTTTCGCGATGAGCAGCGCCATATCGTGGGCCATCTGCTCGATTCCCGCCTGGCCGAAGTGGAATCCAACTACCGCCAGATCTATGAGTCCGATGCGCCTTTGCTGCGCTTCCTTAGTGAGTTGCACATGCCGCAACCCAAGGTGCTGCAGATTACCGCCGAATTTGTCCTCAACAGCAGCCTGCGCCATGCCTTTGAAGCTGAAGAACTGGATTTGGGAGCCATCGCCGCCCTCATGGACGCCGCCGCTCGCGACGAAATTACCCTCGATACCGCCGGACTCAGCTATGCCCTGAATAAGCGGCTGGCCACGCTCTCCGAGCGCCTGGCCGCCGATCCCTCGGACCCGGCTGTCTTTGCCCAGTTTGAGGCCGCGGTTCGGCTTGCCGGTTCGCTGCCCTTTGAGGTTGATCTGTGGACGGCTCAGAACGTCTGCTACCGTGTGCTGCGCCAGGTCTGCTCCGACGGCGCTGGCCAGCTGGGGCGAGAAGATTGGCTGCAACGATGGCTGGCCATTGCCGAAAAGCTGAATCTCAAATGTGCTCCCGCGGTGCAGACGGCGGAGCCGCCTCCCACCGAGCCTGTGCCGCAAGCCGCGTGAGTGGCTGGCACGGAGAAGCGCAGCTAAGGCGATCACCAGCTTCGGTACGGGCAACGCTCTGGACCGAAACCGGGAAACCTCGAAATCTTACTTGGGCAGCGATTCAAATTCTCCCGCCAACTCCTGATGACGCTCCCGCGCCGCCTGCACCAAAGCGCGAAAAATAGCCTGCGAAGCCGGCTCCTGCAGAGAGCGTTCCGGATGCCATTGCACGGCCAGCACGAAATGAGCGGGC
>DATGIY010000438.1:0-5124 GCA_035295475.1 Terriglobales bacterium | reverse complement strand
CATCGCCACCAAAACGAATAGACAAAAAACAAAACTCCACATTCTCCTGCCGCTGCCCGCTGGCGTTATCTGCATTCGTTGACTGCATCCCCACGGCCGCTGCCCGATGGCCGGCTGCCGCCGGCTGCCTGATCGAATCATCGGCTCATCGAAAACTGGAATCATTGCGCTCCTCGTCCTTGCTCATTGCATCGTGTAGCTCACCGCCACGGCCGGCGTGGACGGATACGTCGTGCAACTGCTGCCCTGCAGCAGATCCACCTGCATCGTCAGGTTGGCGGCGAAGTTTTCGCTGATCGCGCCCGTGTCGTACCCGCCCACGCCGTTGCTCAAGCTGATGATTCGGCTGCTCGTGCCATTGCTCACCCGCAGCCGCGGCATGGTTCCGCTGCACCCGCTCGCGCTCGCGCCTTGCAAATCGATTTCGATCCGCGTCACCGTGATCCCCCGGCTCGGCGTCCAGCGCGCATAATTCAAACCGTCGCTCGCGCTCCAGTCGCGGTGAATCGTCGGACTCCATACCATTACCGCCGGCAGCTGCGTCCCCGGCAGCTTCCCGCTGCCATCCAGCTGCGCTACACCGCTCGCCGCCCCGGGCGTGCTCTCCACCCACCCCCCGCCCTGGCAGATATAGGTCCGCGTGTCATAAGCCCCGTTTTGCTGCGCGTACATTCCCGCTGTGCACGAACCCACCGGCGCATCGCTGCCATAGGTCAGGTTCACGAGTGGTGAGCCGCTGCCTACCTGCAGGCTGGTCTGGACCTGCTCCTGCTCCGTCGTCGTCGTCCCTGTCAGCACCGCATCGTGTACTGCGGCCTTGCCGGCCAGCGCCGCTGTCAGCGCCCCATCCGCCATATCCGGCGGAAACACGCTCGGTTTATTGCTGATCTCGCTCCACTCCGCGCCCGCGCTCGTTTCCACCCAAGCCCCGTTTTTGCAGGTGTAGATTTCCGTGTCGTTCGCCGCTACCTGCCGCTCGTACGTCCCCGCCGTGCACGCGCCTGTGGGAGCATCGGTCCCATAAAGATGCTCCAGCAGCGGCGCGCCCGTGCCTACTTGCAGGCTGCTTGTCACCACGATGTCGCTTGCGGTCGCAGTACCGGTAAAGCTGGGATTGTCCTTCGGCGCTTTCAAGGCAATCGTGGCCAGCAGATCCAGCCAGGCTGACGCGTTCGTATCCGGCGGAAAGTTGGCCGGCTTGTTGACGATCGTGTTCCAATCGCCGCCGCTGTCCGCGAAGCATTTCAACCGTCCCGTCGCCGTGTCGATGCCGTTCACATGGCTGCCCGCCAGACAATCGGCATCCATGAAGATTCCGCCAATGCTGCTCGCCGTCGGCAGCGGAATCCATCCCGGCGCGATCTTGCCGTTGCTGTCGGCCACCGGCACCGCGTTCGCCCCCGGGTTCACGGCCCCATGACTCCCATCCAGCTTGTCCGCGCTCAGGGTCGCCGCGTCGCTCAAATTACAGCTCGGCCCCAGCGTTCCCCCCTGCGGCACCGCCACCTGCTGGCCCCAGGCCGTCGCCGCCAGCAGCAGCATGCATGCTGTTCTTTTCAAGTGGAAGTTCTCCCTGCCTTGCTGATCCACGCGCTAATAAAAAAGCCGCCTTGTGGGCGGCTTTCGCTTCTCAACGCTTTCTATTTTCAGATTAGCAAAATGCGGCTTTATTTCGTGACTTCACTCCCCCTGCCATTTCCCCCGCCGCCTGAATCACTTGCGCGGTTTCTCGTACACTTCCCCTCTTGACAGCGCTTGCTGCCGCAGAAAATTTTCCACGCTCTTGACGTAGACGTCGGCGAAATCCACCACCGGCCGCCTCCCCTGGATCACTCGCATGGCCTCGCCCATCTCCCATCCCATCGCGCCCAGCAGCGCCAGCGTCATCATCGCCGCCCGGTGCACTCCCGCGGCGCAATGGATAAAGACTTTGCTGCCCTCTTCCTCCAGCGCCGCCATCCCGAACTCCACCGCCCGCGCGAACAATTTCGGCGGCTTAGGCTGAAAGTCGTCGTCCGTCCCGCTCCACAGCACCTTGATGCCATAGGGCCGCGCCAGTTCCGTGTCATCAAACTCGATCTGCATGTCGATGATGTGCGTCACCCCGCTGCGCGCCACCTCCTGCATCCCGATGTCGGTCCAGATTCCCCCGCCTAACGCGATTCGATCCGTTACCCAGGTCATATCCATGCGTTGGGTCTTCCCCCACCTCTTAGACTCTTCCTCAATCCAACTCTATCAGGATGATTCTACGGCACCAGCGTTTGCTTCCTTCCCTGTCTGCAACACCTTCGTAATCTCTTCTTCCGTGGGATGATCGGGAATTCCCAATTCGCGCAGCAAGTAACGCGCTAGAGTATCATCCCCCTCCTCGTCCTCCGCGTGCGCCGCCGGAAATATCCCCAAAAACTCAAATACCAGCTTCGCCGCCTGGCAGTTGCCCTCCTCTGCCATCTTCGCTAGCGTCCTTGCGATTTTCGTCACCTTCGGACACATCACGTTGACCGCCCGCCGCCTCACTTCCCTCATCTTCGGCTGGCGAACGCTTTTCTTCTTGTTCTCTCCGCTTTCCCGATTCATGCTGTTTGCCTTTCTTGATCTGCTCTCTGCCTGGATCACATCATTCGCTCTCTCAGCAGGATTTCGCTTAGCCTGTCGATCGCTTCCGGGACATGCCGCGAAATGGTTTTGCGCGCGCACCCCAGCAGCTTTGAGATTTCCTCCTGCGAGTATCCCTGCAGCACCACCCACACCAGCACCTGCTGCGAGAAGCCGTCCAGCTCCTCCAGGCAGTGTTCCATGTCGTGAACGAAAATAACCGCATCCTCCAGGGTCACGTGGCGCTGCTGCTTGAAACGAGCCCGAAAGAATTCCCGCCCCAGCACCGAGGGCAGACGCCCCATCTCCAGCGACAATCGCAAATACCGGTGCAGCAACGCCGCCGTCTTCTGGCGGTAGATCCAAAGCCCGGGATCCGGCGCGCGAGTCGTCCCGCTGCAGTTATTGGCGGCCCGGGGCCCTCGCCGCCAGGAGCGCGGGACTCTGCACCTCAGTTGCACTCGCTGCCAAGTCCTCGCCGTCGGCATCCACTCAGTCGTGGTCATAAGCCCCTGCTTCCTGCGGCAACTCCGCCTCCGCCCACGCCGGCTGCGCCGCCATCTCCTGCTCTTCCCGCCGTTTCGCCGCGAGCGCGCACTGCAGTACCTCCGGTTCCATCCCCGGCTCGCGGTATTGCCTGCGCAGCCGCCGCCGCAGCGGCCCGCTGCCGTCCCGCCTTCGGTTATCCCGGCGCCGGGGCGGCAGTTCGGCCAGGAATCGGGCGCAACCCGCGCAATAGCATTCCTTGCTGCCCCGCGAGCGCAGCCACAATCCCCCGCATTGTTCGCAATATTTCAACTCCAGCTCCTCCACCGTATCCGCCTGCGATGTCATGATGGCCTCCAAAATGAATGAAGCCCTGTCCCGGTTCTGTCGCTGTGCGGCAAAACCATGACAGGGCTCGTTTCGCTTACGATGACCTGCTGCTGTTATTTACTTGTAGTCAGGAAGCCCGCTCCGCTGCGGATCCCTATCCCACCTCGCTGACTTGTTCTGGCGGCGCGCTGCCCGCCTGGTTGCGGCACCGGAAATATCCTTCTTCGTATCCCGATTTCAGAATACGTCCGTTTTGCACTACCACGCTCAATCGCCCGGTGAAGCGCAGCACTTGCAACAACCGTTCCAGGGATGCGGACAGCACCTCCGCGCCTTGCACCTTGCGCCGGAACAGCACAAATGCCTGCTCCTCGCTCGGCGCCTCTACGGTTTTCATTGGTTTCTGCTCGCATAAACGTAGTTGAATTGCACTCTTAAGCCCACTATAGGCGCGAGCACCCTTCGGTCAAGATTTCTATCTGCTTTACTCGTCGCCATTTGAGAAATTCATAACCCGCAGCTATACCCCATAGCTATAAGATATGGCGCGCGCATCGCACCGGCACTCGTGCTTGCGAGGGCCGCTTTTCAGGGGGTGCCATGGACTTTCGCGGCCTGCAGGAAAACCTGCGCCAGCTGCTGCTGCGGCGCATTCGCGCCGGTGATCTCAGCGGTATGCAGCTGGCTCGCCAGGCTGGCCTGCGGCAGCCCCACATCTCCAATTTCCTGCATTGCCGGCGCGGCCTCAGTCTCGATGCCCTCGACCGCGTGCTGCAGGTGGAGCGGCTCTCGGTTCTCGACTTGCTCGATGCCGAGGAACTCGCCCGCCACGCCCGCATCCTCCCGCCCGCCGAGGATGAATTTGAAAACATCATTCTCCTGAAATCCGACCTGCTGGCCGCGCAGCCTTGCCTGACCTTCGACCAGGTGGCTGACTTCCTGAAAGTCAGCAAACGCTTTTTGCGCCGCCTGCGCCCCGCCATGGACGGCGACCGCTCCCACTGGCAGCGTTTCATCTTCCTTCGCGCCGGCGGACGCGAAGGCCACAGCATGTACCCGCGCCTTCTCCCCGGCGCCTGCGTCCTCGTCGACCGCCACTACAACTCGCTCCTGCCCTATCACCGCGACGAGCACAATATGTACGCCGTGCTGCATGAGGCTCGCCGCTTCCTGTGCTACGTCGAGCAGCACGACTCCCGCCTCATCCTCCGCCCGGAAAACCGCGCCTACCCCGACCACATCCTGCCCCTCGCCCCCGGCAAGTCTTCCGCCGACTACATCGTCGGCCGCATCTGCTCCATCCAGATCGATACCTGACCCTCCGTCCGCTCAGCGGCGGACGGTTATAATCTGCCGCTATGAAAATCCTGCATGCCATGCTGTGCGCCCTCTTTGTGCTCTCGACTTTGCCGGCTGCGACCGCCCGGACTCCCGAGGAAGCCGCCATTCGCCAGGTCCTCGAGCAGCAGGCCGATGCCTGGAACCGCCACGACCTCGAGGGATTTATGCGGGGCTACTGGAATTCCAGCCATCTGACATTCTTTTCCGGTGGAACCGTGCAGCACGGCTGGGACGCGGCTCTGCTCCGCTATCGCCAGGCCTACCAGTCGCAAGGCCGCCAGATGGGGAAGCTGGACTTTTCCGACTTGCAGATCCAGACCCTGGGCCCAGGCTACGCCCTGGTGCGCGGCGCCTTCCACCTCACCATGC
>DATGIY010000437.1:0-7658 GCA_035295475.1 Terriglobales bacterium | reverse complement strand
ACTTACCAGCTCACTTTCGCAGCAGCTGATCAGCCACCTGCGCCTGCAGTTCTCCCGCGATCTGCAGCAGTCCTTCAGCAACAGCTCCGCTCCCCTGACGCAAATCTACGACGTAGTGGATGGGTTCGGCCGCTCCACGATCCTTCCCCGCAAAACCCGCGAGCATAAATTCCACACCGCTGAGACTTTCAGCTTCGATGGGCGCCGCCACTCCTGGAAATTCGGCGGCGACGCCGTGCTCACCTGGATCTACAACTATTTTCCTTCCCTCTTCGGCGGCGAATATATTTTCGACAACATTGATGTGAATCCCTGGACTTTCACGCCCATGCTGTATGGCACCGAACTGACGCCTCTGCGCGCCTGGGCTCACTCCGTGCCCCGCTACTACATGCAGAACTTCGGCAGCGCCGCATCCCACCCCGACACGAATGAATATGCGCTGTTCGCCCAGGACACGATTCGGGTGACGGAGCATCTGGCGCTCAACCTGGGCGTGCGTTATGACCTGCAGACATTCACGCACCAGGGGTTGGTTACCAATCCGCTGTGGCCGGATTCCGGCAAGGTGCCGCTGGACACCAACAATTTCGGGCCCCGGGTTGGCTTTGCCTATTCCCTGGGGAATGAGCGTCCCTTCGTGATTCGCGGCGGCTACGGGCTCTTCTATACCCGCATTCCGCAGATGTACACCTCGGCCATCGCCACCGACAATGGGCTGGCCAGCACCCATCTATTTCTGGACAACACCGACTTCTATGACCGGCAACTTTTTCCCGCGTATCCCAATCCACTGGTCAGCTGTGCGCTCACCGCTACCACCTGCGCGGCTCCGGCCAGCATTGCGGGAAGGCTCTCGACGGAAATTTCCGCGTTCTCGCCCCTCTTCCAGACTCCCCAAGTTCACCAGGGCAGCTTCAGTGTGGAACGTGAGATCGCCAATCGGATGGCCCTGGGCGCCTCTTACCTTTTCGTGAATGGGCAACACCTGATTCGCGCCCGCGACGTCAACCTGCCCGAGCCGATAGTGGTGAACTATCCCGTATTCGACGACTCGGGCAACAATCTGCTGGGCTACTACACGGTGGACTCTTTTTCTACGTGGCAAGTTTCCGAGACTATGACCTGCGCCTGGCCGCCATGCATCAATCCCCTGCAAAGGCCAATTCCACAGCTGGGCGCAATCAACGTATTTGAGAGCGCCGCCACCAGCACCTATCACGGGCTGACCGTCTCCCTGCGCCGGCGCATGACCCACGGCCTCTACTTTCGGATGGCCTATACCTACGCTCACGCCATCGACGATGGCCAGGACGCGCTGCTGGTCGGCCGCCCGGTTACGGTGCAGAACACTTACTCGCCCAACGCGGAGCGCGCCTCCAGCGTCACCGACCAGCGGCACCGCTTCGTATTTTCATGGATTGCCGAACCGCGGCCCTTCCAGGCTGGCCAGGAGTTTTTGGGCCGCTTATTCAACGACTGGAAGTTCTCCGGAGTCGTCACCGCAGGCAGCGGGCGTCCTGTGGAGGCGCGCATCATCGGCGATCCCAACCAGGACCTGAACAGCAGCAACGATCGTCTGCCCGGCTACGGGCGCAACGCCTTTGTCGGCCCGGACTATGCCACCAGTAATATCCGCATCGCTCGGGAGTTGCACCTGGGCGATCGCCTTCGCCTGATAGCCTTGGGGGAAGTGTTTAACCTTCTTAACCGCTTCAACGGCCGGGTGAACCTGAGCGACGATGGCTTTTTGAATTCCGCGGGACGCTTTGTGCAATTGGATAAGAGTATAGGGGTCAACTATTTCCCCGCACAATATCGAGTAACCGGCGATTTTTTGCGGGCCACCAATGCCTACGCACCGCGGCAGGTGCAGTTTGGCTTGCGCCTGGTATTTTGAAGGCAAAGCTTTCAGTTTTCAGCTCTGAACCTAGCAAAATCGTTGAAAAACCCAACATACCCTCTTGACTTGGGCTGGGAACCTTGCCATAACTACTGTGGTCCAACGGGACAAGCTTGGGGGTGTATTAAGTTTGGCGGAAGTCAGAGTGCAAGAGGGCGAGTCGCTGGAGAATGCCCTGCGTCGCTTCAAGCGCAAGGTGCAGCAGGAAGACATCATCAAGGAGGTTAAGCGTCACTCCTTTTACCTGAAGCCCGGCGAGAAAAAGCGTGCCAAGGAAGCCTTGGCCCGCAAACGCAGCCGTAAAAAAGCGCGCAAAGAACAGGAATAATTGGTGAGGGCCGCTTTTCTCCAGGAAGCGGCCTTTCTATTTCCAAGCCTTCATCCGCTCATCTGCTCCGAAGGCCCAAGCGGCAGTAACGGTCACGCATTGTTAAGTTCTTAGGTTGTGGCCGCGCACCTCGGGAGCGCGCGGCGGGCCGAGTCTGGGAGTGGTAGTTGGATCCGGGTGGTCGATCCCTCGCGGCTGCCTCGGGTCCCGGAAAAGGGGGCGTGTAGCATGGAGTTCCAGGACAAGGTCTTGAAATGCGTGGACTGCGGGGCCGAGTTCGTCTTTACCGCCGGTGAGCAACTCTTTTTTTTCGACAAACAGTTTAAGAACGAGCCCAAACGCTGCAAGCCGTGCAAGGCGAAGCGCGTCTCTACCCTGGGCGGAGCGCCTACCACAGGCGCGACCTATCCTCGGGTTGAAACTCGTACCGTGTGCTCGCAGTGCGGCAAAGAAACTACCGTTCCCTTTAAGCCAACCCAGGGGCGGCCGGTATTTTGCCGGGAGTGCTTCCAGCAGCGGCGCACGACCGCTGCGACGGCCTGAACTTTGACGCTAGGGTCGGCCCGGTGCCTCGCCAGTTCGTTGGAGCGGCAGCTAGGAGCCGACCTAGCGAGTTTCTGAAATATAACTAGCAGCCGAGTTTGCGCAGGCTAGAGGCCGAGCGATCAGTGTCGGCGAAAAGCGAGCGCACTACTCCCTTTCCTGCTTAACTGAGTCCCCAATACGACCAATGATCGGAATTTATCCTGCTTTGCGGCCGCGGGGTGCTTCCGCCGCTGCGGCAGCATCATGGACCTGCGGCTTCTGGGCGGCATGCTTTTTGTCTTCGTGCTGGATGAGCAGAACTTCAATTTGCCGCAGCAGGTCTTCAGTTCCCTGCGGCTTGACCAGCAGCGATTCCGCTCCCCGGCTTTGCCAGTCGCTCCCCAGGGCAGGGTAGGCGGTGAGGATGGCAGTGGCTGGGTTGTATTCCTGTTCGCGAGCTGTGCGAATGACGTCGTAACCGGAAGTCTCGCTTTCCATGCGCATGTCGGTGATAACCATGTGATAGACGCCGGAGCGCAGCTTGGCCTCGGCCTCCCGTGCGGAGGCGGCGGTAATCACTTCAAAACCATTAATTTCCAGTACAGCTTTCAAGGTAAGCAGGATAGGCAGTTCGTCGTCCACCAGCAGGATGCGCCGCTTCATAAAGGCTCCTGTCCCCACTATAACGGAAAATCTATCGGATGCCAGTGACTTGCTTTTGGTTTCCGAGCAGCTGCTTTGCCGCAGCCGGGGCGTTACCGCCCGGGCGGCGCCTATAATAGCACCGTGTCCAGCTTCTACGTGGAGAACTTCGGCTGCCGCGCCACCCAGGCTGACGGCGCTGTTCTGGAGCAGCAACTGCAGGCGCACGGCCTGGAGCGGGCCGGGGGGCCCGCTCAGGCGGAGATCGTGGTCCTCAACACCTGCACGGTGACCGCAGCCGCCGACCAGGATGCGCGTGCCGCCATCCGCCGCATCCGCCGCGCCAACCCGGAGTGTCAAATCCTGGTGACCGGCTGCTACGCGCAGCGCTCACCCCAGGAAATCGCCTTGCTGCCGGGAGTGCGCTGGGTGGTAGGTAACTCCCACAAACATTTGATTGCTGAACTGCTCAGCCGAGATCCTGCTGGCAGGGCTCCGGAAAACAATCAAACCGATGCCCAGAACTTCTTTCCGCTGAGCCAGTTATCGCAGCTGGAATCAAGCGGGGCTTCGCTGCTTGTGGGCGACATCTTCGCTCATACCCAACTCATGGCGGCGCCCGTTTTTGATGGCTTGTCGGAGCGCACGCGGCCCAACCTGAAAGTGCAGGACGGCTGCAATAATCGCTGCTCGTTTTGCGTGATCCCTTACGTCCGTGGCCGTAGCCGGTCGTTACCCCTGCAGGAGATCGTTGGCCAGGTAAACCATTTGGTCACATCGGGCTACCGTGAAGTAGTGGTCTCCGGCATCAACCTGGGGCGCTGGGGCCGCGACCTACGGCCGCAGATGCGATTCCCCGCCCTGGTGCGCCGCATCCTGGAAAGCACAGCTCTCGAGCGGCTGCGGCTCAGCTCCATCGAACCCATGGATTGGAGCGATGAACTGATCGCATTGGCGGCCACATCGCCGCGCATTGCCAAGCACGCGCATGTGCCCATGCAGTCGGGAAGCGACCGGGTGCTGCGGAAAATGTACCGCAAGTACCGGCCGTGGCATTACGCCCAGCGCCTGCAGAAAATTCGCGAGGCCATGCCCACGGCAGCGATTGGCGCCGACGTGATGGTCGGTTTTCCCGGTGAGACTGAAGCCGATTTTGAGCAGACTCTCGCCCGCGTGGAAGAACTGCCTTTCACCTATTTGCACGTCTTCACCTACTCGGCCCGTCCGGGGACGCCGGCTGCCCTTTTGCCCGACCAGGTCCCTCCGCACACTGCGCACGAACGAAACCGGGTGCTGCGGGAAACGGCGGCGAAGAAGAAGCTGGCTTTTCAGCGCTCGTTTTTGGGCCAGCGCCTGCAAGCGATCACCCTTAACGTGTACGACGGGAAAGACACCGAAGCGCTTACCGACAACTATCTCAAGTTGCGACTTGCCGGCCGCCATCGTCCCAACCAATGGCTCACCGCGCGCATCGAGAAGGTTAGCGATGGCGAACTGATGGGCACTGTGGACGCGGCCTGATCCGAGTTGGACAGAGCCAGGAATCTATCGCACGCATGCTATAATTTCGTATTCTGACTCGCCCGCAAGGGGCCGGAGGTTTGTATCGACAAGCGTTTTATCCGCATGAATGAGCGCATCCGCGCGCGCGAAGTGCGCGTGATCGACGACGAGGGCAAGCAGATCGGCATTTTGCCTCCTTTCGAAGCGCTCAAGCTAGCCCGCTCCAAGAACCTTGACCTGGTTGAGATCTCGCCCACCGCGCAGCCGCCGGTTTGCCGCATCATGGATTACGGCAAATTTCTCTACCAGCAGGAAAAGAAAGAACGCGAGGCCAAAAAGCATCAGAAAGTCATTACCGTCAAGGAAGTGAAATTCCGCATCAACGTGGATGAGCACGATTATCAGACCAAGAAGAACCACGTGCTGCGCTTCCTGGACGAGGGCGACAAGGTCAAAGCGACCATCTTTTTCCGCGGGCGCGAAATGACGCGCCAGAGCCTGGGCCGCGAAATCCTGGAGCGCCTGATCAAGGACGTGGAAGATAAAGGCCTGGTGGAGTTCCGGCCGCGGCAGGAAGGCAACACCCTGCATCTCATACTGGCTCCCAAGAAAGCCGCAGGCCCCCAGCAGGTGCAAGCCCGCGCCCAGGCCTGATCGGGGCGGCCTGAATTTGGCAGCTGCTCTCTTGCCGTCTTTTCGCCCTAGCATTTAGGATGAAGAACAGGTTCAACGACTTATGCCCAAACTGAAGACTCATAAAGGCGCCGCCAAGCGCTTCAAGAAGACTGCCGGAGGCAAAGTGCAGCGCGGGCACTCGCATTTGCGGCACATCCTGACCTCCAAGGACAAGAAGCGCAAACGTAAGCTGCGCCACGCCGTGCTGGTGGATCCTGCCGACGCGCCCAAGATCAAGCGCATGATCCCGTACCAGTGATTTTTTGAAATGTGGCGCGGCCGCCGCCCTCGGCCGCGACCTTTGATTTTGCGGCGCAAGCGCCGCCGGACCGGCGAGGGTGGCCGCGCCACGTAATCTGGTGGTTTAGGGTGGAGCAGGGCTTCAGCCCTGCAGATGAATGATTTCTTGAAAAGGGGGCTTTAGCCCCTGAGCGTGTGAAGAGGCCACGGATTTTCTCCTTGCCTCCAGCCGCCAATTCGCGGTCCTGAACGGGCCGCCTCAAAAAAGGAGCACACCATGCCTCGTGTTAAACGCGGCACCAAACGCCGCGCCAAGCGCAAAAAGATACTCGAACGTGCCAGCGGTTATTTCCTCACTAAATCCAAGCTCTACCGCTCCGCCAAGGAATCGGTGGAGCGCGGGCTGAAGTTTGCCTACGCCGGACGGCGGCTGAAAAAGCGGCAGTATCGCTCGCTGTGGATCGTGCGCATCGGCGCCGCCGCCAAGCTCAACGGCCTGAGCTACAGCCAGTTCATCAACGGGCTCAAGAAGAGCGGCATGGATCTCGACCGCAAAATTCTGGCGGACTTGGCGGTCAACGATCCCGCCGGCTTCAAGAGCCTCGCCGAGCAGGCCAAGACGGGATTGGCGGCGGGAAAAGCGTAGCAAACCAGAGCAGTCAGCGCTCAGCATTCAGCACTCAGCAATTGGAGGCTTTCGGGAGGGCACGGCTTCAGCCGTGCCGATCCGAGCCTTTCTTGAAGTCGGGCTTCAGCCCCTGAGGGTGCCGGTTCAGCATGTACCAGGTTCCTAAGCTCACAGATTATTCGCCGGCGGCGCTGGACAAAGCCGTCGCCGAGCTGACCTCGGCTCTTGAGCAAGAATGTGCCGCGGTCGAGAACGAGGCGGATTGGAAGGCGCTGCGCGACCGCTGGATGGCGCGTAAAAACGGCGTTCTGACGCAGGTCAACGACCTTTGGCTAAAGGCGGCGCCGGCCGATGGCAAGCGCGAGGTCGGCCGGCGTGTGAATGAGCTGCGGGCACATGTGGAAAACGATGTGGTCGCGGCGCAGGAGCGCCTGGCAAGTCGCGCGGGCAGCGGCCGGCTAGCCGGCGAAAGCGTGGATATAACCCTGCCCGGGATCACCCGGCCGATCGGGGCTCGCCACCCGGTTCTGCAAGCGCTGCACGACGTCATCTCCGTCTTCAAGGCCATGGGCTACTCGGTGGAAGAGGGACCCGAGGTCGAGACTGACTACTACAACTTCGAGGCGCTGAACTTCCCGCCCAACCATCCGGCGCGCGACACGCAAGACACGATTTTCCTGGCCGGCCAGGAATCCAAGCCGGCGCGCGATCGCCTGCTGCTGCGCACCCACACGTCGCCGGTGCAGATTCGCACCATGCAGAAGTATCCGCCGCCGGTGCGCGTAGTCTGCCCCGGCAAGGTGCACCGCCACGATACGCCCGACGCCAGCCACTCGCCGCTGTTTCACCAGGTGGAAGGACTGGCGGTGGACACGAATATCACTTTTTGCGATTTGAAGGGCACGCTCGACCACGCCATGAAGGCGCTGTTCGGCTCCTCGGTGAAAACGCGGTTTTATCCGTCGTTCTTCCCTTTCACTGAGCCCAGCGCCGACGTGCAGATCAGCTGCCCGTTCTGCGGCGGCAAGGGCTGCCGCACCTGCAAGCAGAGCGGCTGGATCGAACTGCTGGGCTGTGGCATGGTAGACCCCAACGTGTTCGGGTTCGTGCGCGACAAGGGCTACGACCCGGCGAAGATCAGCGGCTTCGCCTTCGGCATGGGCGCCGACCGCGTGGCCATGCTGCGCTATGGAATTGACGACATTCAGCTTTTG
>DATGIY010000436.1:0-3000 GCA_035295475.1 Terriglobales bacterium | reverse complement strand
AAGGCCGCGCGCTTCTCAAGTCGGCAGGCGGCAGCCGACAAACCCGCAGCAATGACGATACGTGGCGCTCTGGCGGGCTGTGGAGGCTTCACACTTTGGCTCCTGAATTGGGCTTGGGATATCACAGACCCCAAGTCTTGCTTCTCCGAAGTGCAGTTTTTTCCGGGAGCCTTCTTTTTGCTTTTGCCAAGCACCAAACTCCACGCGCCGGAAAAACCGAAAACCGGGTCTTCGCCAGCCGCCGCCTGAGGTTTCCCAGGTTGTAGGCGAACAGGCTCGGACACAACTTCCTTGCCCAGCTTCTGCTGCAATCCACTGCTCCACATTCAAGGTAGGGTAGGCCGCGCCCCTGGGGCCGCCTGGCCATGCGCCACCACCACGCGTCGGCACAAACTTGGACCTAAGAATGCCCTCTGATTTTTATCGTTTACCTACTATATGAAACGAATCGGGCTCAGTCTGACGAAACGCCAATGGATGGCTATCATCTTCATCCTAGCGATCGGTGCGCGGATGTCTCTGGCTCTCGTTACCTATAGCCCCCGCTACGCCTATACCGGCGAAGCCGAGTGGATCGCCAAGTCCATTGCGCTCGGTCACGGCTTTAGCGGCGCCTATGCCATCCCAACAGGCCCCACGGCGCATTGCGGACCCTTCTACGTTACATTGACCGCACTGATCTACTCCGTGCTGGGCGTGGGCAGCACGGCCGAATGGGTGCGGATCGGATTGTTAATTCTGGTCAACGCCCTGGCCTGTGCCTTATTGCCGGCCGTCGCCCTCGCCCTCGATTTACCGTTGTCCTGCGGCATTGGCGCCGGCTTGGCGGCAGCCATCATTCCCATGCACCGAACCGCAGAGATTTTCCATGCATGGGATGAGCCCTATGCCGCTTTGGGACTGATGGCCGCTCTCGCCCTGTTGTGCCGCTGGAATTGGTTTCGCCGCCAGCCCCTCCGCAGTGCTCTTCTCTATGGCGTCCTGTGGGGCATACTGCTGCATATTTCTCCACCGATGCTGCTGGTCCTGGCCGGCCTCTCCGCGCTCGGACTCTGGATTGCCCGCCACGAGATGACAGGCGCGATCCGCTCCTGGGTCGCTGTCTGGTTGGCCGCCGTAATAGTCCTGATTCCCTGGACTCTCCGGAATCGGGCCCAACTCGGCGGGTGGATCTTCATGCGCAGTAATCTCGGCATCGAGTTAGATATGTCCAATAGTGACCGCTCGGGCCCTACCAGCGATGACAACACCAAGGCAGGGTTATACCGCGAAACTCATCCCAGCATCAATGTGCGTGAGGCCCAATCTGTGCGTGATATGGGTGAGATCCGCTATAACCGCAATCGCCAGGCGCGAGCCATCGACTGGATGCGCCGGCATCCGGGCCGTTTCATCGAGCTGACGCTCGCCCGTGTGCGGCTCTTTTGGTTGGGCTCCTGGGGAGATCCAGAGACTGCCTGGCTCTTTGCCTTGGCCACGCTTTTGGCCGGTATCGGCGCCTGGTTTCTGTGGCGGGATGGCCGCCATCAGGTTCTCTGGATGTTCGCTGCCGTGTGGGCCTGCTATCCAATCACATATTATGTCGTACAGCACCTGCCGCGCTATCGGGTACCAATCTGGTGGACAGTTCTATTGGCCGCGGCTTACGGGGTACGCTCGATCATGGTGCGGCGGATCCCCTCTCCCGCATATGACCCCGTGGTCGCGCAGAGCGTCAGATAGCAGGTCCTTTCCGAAAAAGCGGCCACTTTCCCCAAAAAATGGACAACGGTAATTGGCGTGCTAGCAAAGGGCATTTCGCCGCAGCTTTATCCCAAACCTCGCTGGGGAGAGTTCCGGGCTTCCATGGATGGAATCCAATGAAAACGAAGGTTTGCTTCACCGTTGACACGGAACTCTCGATGGGGGGCGCACTGGAGGATCCCGGGTGCCGGCCTGTCCCGGCATCGCGCCACGTCTTCTGTCGCAGCGGCAACGAGGAATTCGGCATTCCGCTGATTGTACGGTTTCTGCAGCGGTACGGCCTACACGCGACGTTTTTTGTCGAAACCCTGGGAACCTGCTGCCTCGGTGATGCCGACACGCAATCCACGTTCGAGTTTCTCCTGCACAACCAACAGGATGTACAACTCCACATCCACCCGGTGTTCCACTACTATGCGGAACTGGTCAAGGCCCGCGCGGAGGGCCGGGAATATCAGGTGCCCGGACACACCGACATATTGGGACACTACCCGGCCGATATCCAACAGGCTCTGCTCTCCGAAGGCATCGATTACTTTCAAAAATTCAGTGGATACCGGCCGGTCGCGTTTCGCGCGGGCTGCTATGCCGCATCCCGGGCCACTCTCCGAGGCCTGGCCTCGTTGGGTATTTCCGTGGATTCCAGCCTCAACCCGTGCTATCCGGAATTGTCATTTCCCGGAGAAACATTGGAACCGAACCTGGCGCAGCGCATTGAAGGAGTATGGGAACTCCCCGTTACAGTCGTGCGAACGCCGCTGCCGGAAGGGGGGCACGGATATAAGTTCGCGGATTGCTCTTCGCTCGGTGTGGCCGAGATTCGGAGGATGCTCGATGCCGCTGCGCAAGCCGGCCAGGAGTATTTCGTCATCGTGTTTCACAGTTTCAGCGCCGCGAAGCCCAAAGACGTCGAGTGGAGAGAGATGCGGCCCAACCGGCTGGTGATCCGGCGTCTGGAAGAATTATTCCGATACCTGGCCGAGAACAGCGATCGCTTCCAGGTTTCCACCATGGCTGCTATTGCCGAAGAACTGAGTATGCGCAGACCGGAACCCGGCAAGGTATCGCCCGCGGTGGTTGCCGACCTGGGGTTGCTGCAAGCCTCAGTGCGCAAGGTGATGCAACTCGTCAATAATGTCTACTGGGTCTGATCGGCGACCGAATTGCTAAAAAACACAACGTGAATCCTGCCGAAACCGAACGACATGTGGTGATTCATCGGCGGGGGAAAAAGCCACCGCTGTTCTGGGTCCAGCC
>DATGIY010000435.1:0-2372 GCA_035295475.1 Terriglobales bacterium | reverse complement strand
AAGAGCGCTTCGTCGTAGTAAGAAATGCCGGAGGGATCAGGAGTGATATTGGCGCTGACCACGAGGTGTCCGCTCTCCGGGAAGGGGTTGCCGCCCGCCAGGTACATGCCGGCAATCGGCTGCCCATGGGCATCGCGTGGGGTGTGGCAGTCGCCGCAGACACCCACCGCGCTCACCAGGTATTTGCCAAAAGCGACGGTATTGCCAGGGTCAGGCGAGGCGACCGGCGCCGTGACCGGCTGGGGCGCGTTGTTGATCAGTCGCGAAACGGGAAAAGGCAGACTCGTCTTGGGAAGCACATGGCGCGCCGGCGGCTGCGAGCGCAGGTACACGATCACCGAGGCCAGGTCCTCGTCCGACATATGCCGGAAACTCTGGTAAGGCATCATGGGAAACAGCGCCCGCCCATCGCGGCTGATGCCCTCGCGGATTGCCCGTGCCAATTCGTCATCCGTCCAGCGGCCGATGCCGGTTTCGGGATCGGGAGTGATATTGGGAGCCACTACCCGAAATCCCTTCTCATCCACCATCACCTGCCCCGCGCCCCTAGCCACCAAAAACTGGGGCACGTCGCGGTCCTTGGCATCGAAGGCAGTGTGGCACCCATAGCACAGCGAAACGTGCTCGACCAGGTACTGCCCGCGCTGCAACCGCGCCGGTGTGGCCTCGAAACGGCGGTCCGTCAAGGCACGTTTGCGCGGTCCGAGGACCGGCCGCCAGCCGACGGTGAAGGTGATTGCTGCGGCCAGCAGCAGCAATAAAAAAGCACAGGTATATCCAGCAAACCGGACTAATTTCCGGCCCGAAGAGCCCGACATCGGTGACTCCGTTGAACAGGAAGTACTGCGGCAGTTTTACTTAAGACCTACCCCAAGTCAATGAGGCTTTTTATCTGAATCTGTGAAGCAGGTCAATGGCTTTGATGAGCGGAGAGGCCCAGAATTAAGGGTTGGCGACGCAAAACCGGCTACTCGGCCGCCGCGCTACTTTACGTTCTCGGGAAAGGAAAACACCGGATCAATGTCCACCGGCACGTCGGCGGCTTTCTGCAGCGAAGTTTTCAGCTCCTCGGGCATGACGTCGTACTTCTGAAACCACGCTTCCGCGCGCGCCCGGTCGCCCGTGGCTTCCTGCTCCAGCAGTTCCTTAGCCAGCGATGCGACGGAGTCCGGCATCTTCGCGTAATCGATGGCATAGCGGCCAGTCGCGCCATCGCGCGTGATTGCTTTCTGCTCGCTCAAATAGTTGAACTCCATCATTTCGGCGCGGCCATGCGCTTCTCCGGCTCCAAAGCGCACCGTGCGCAAGAGTCCGCCGACATAGGAAGCGTAATACTCCTCCAGCCGTGATTTCGGCAGAACTTCATGATCCACCAGCCACTGCAGGCCAAACATGCCCACCGCGTCGGCTTTGGCTTCCTCCAGCGGGCTGAAGATCGGGCCAATGGCTTCGCGAATATCCACTTTGCCGCCGGCGGTGCGGGCAAAGGCTGGACCCAAGCCGTGGGAGATTTCGTGCAACAGCGTGCCCGCCAGATAGCCTTCGCCTGACACTTTATTCGCCTGGTCGGCACGCAGCACGCGCCGGGCGACGGGCAAAATCACGTAGTTGACGCGCGCATCCATGAAATTTTTGAAGAAGATCTTCTTGGTGCCTTTCAGTTCGTGGATGCGAGCGTCGTTGGGCAGATTGTCGGCAACCGCCTGGTAGCCGTGGCGCAGGTCGCCCGCACGAAAAGGCGCGTCCACCACCTCCATGGGCGTGGCCAGGCCGCGCTTGGAGGGCCGGTCTTCGGCGGCCAGCGGGAGCGCATCCTGGATTTCAGGCACATATTCTTGATAGAGCGCCAGCTTGCGGCTCTCCGCCTGATCGCGGATCAGCACTGCCGCGCCGTAAGAGGTTTTCACACCCAGCAGGCCGTCCAGGTAGGTTTCATAAGGAGCGAAAATGACGTCGAACTTAGGGTCCTTGAGATCGAGCCAGGCAAGATCGCTCTGGAAATAATCATCGTTTAAGAGGGCGTCAGCACGCAGGCGCAGGAACTTGGCGAAGGCGGGATCGTCACTGAGCGCGGCGGCGGCACGCAGGTCGCGAGCCGCCGGCCCCAGCAGGGAACGGTAGGCAACGTGGTAGGGCACGCCCACCAATTGCTTTCCTTGCCAGCGCACGACCGTGTAAGGGTTGTAAATCTCGGCCTTGCGTTCGGGGTGCTGCTGCACGTATTGCTCAATCTGCTCCCGGGTCAGCCCCGGAGGGAAGAAGCCGCGGCCCGGCGGCATCGGCTTGGTGCCCACAAACGGCTCGTTGTCGCGCAGCAGGTCGAAGCGCGAGCCGTTGATCATCAGCATGCGCCGCACCTGCGCGTCAATGCG
>DATGIY010000434.1:0-2485 GCA_035295475.1 Terriglobales bacterium | reverse complement strand
GTGGCGAGACCGGGAATGATGCCGGAGCGCTCGGCGTCGGTGGGAACGGTGGCGTATTCGTCCAGAGGACTGGAATTGCGCACGCCGGAGACGGTGAGAAAAACCGTGTCTTTGCCGCTGGGCTTGAAGAGGCCGGGGATGTAGGGCGCGCCCATGAGGGTGATGCCGAAGCGATTGGTTCCAGACGCGGGCTGCTGCTGGGGCTGGCCGCGCAGGGAGAAGGGCTCGGCGTTGAGGGCGGAGTTGGAGCCCATCCAAAAGACGGCGCCGTGCGGCTGGCTGGGATCGAACCGGCGGAAATTGCCGCGGCCACCGCCGCCGCCCCGGCCGCCGCCTCCGAAACCGAAGCCGCCAAATCCACCGCCGAAGCCGTCGCCGCCGAAGGCACCACCGAAGCCGCCTGCCCCGGCGAAGATGCCGCCTGCTCCTGGCGCCGCGCCGGGAGCCTGGCCGGGAACGCCCGGACCCTGGCCGCCGTTCTGAGCACGCATGGACTCGGCAAAGTCGCGGATGCGATCCATGTCCACGCCGGCGAGCGGGCTGACGGATCCCGACTGGCCGGTGATGGAAACACCTTCACCCGAGAAGTCGGAGTTGCCGGCGATGGAGGGCAGGGCGGCACCGGCTGCGCCGGACGCGCCTCCACCGGCATCAGTGTCGCCGCCAAGCGCGCTCATCAGGCTCAGGCTCTGGAGGCCGTTCGCTGCCAGTTGGCGAATCGCCTGCTGCCCGTCCTGCTGCTGGCCCTGCTGCACGGCGCGGGAGGCGAGGGTGAGATCGAAATTCACCGCCTGGTCATGACTGGAGGCATTCAGCAGGGCTTCCTGCGACCCGGCAGCTAAGGCGGCGAATTGGGTGCGGATGACGTAGCGGCCGTTTTGAGGAATGGTCATCGACCAGGCGCCGGTGATGTCGGTGGTGGTGGTAAAACGCTTGCCGGTGAGGGTGTTTTGGGCGGTGACGGTGACGCCGGGCAGGGGGACATTGCCGCTCTTTACCAGGCCGTGGAGTTTTCCGCCGGCGAGGGCCTGAGTGGGCGCGGGCGCGGGAGGGTTCGCGGGCGACTGGGCCGGGACGAGCGCGGCGGCCGAGATTATTAGAGTGCTTAGTGCCGCGATTTTGAGACGACCGTTCATCTCTCCCCTGTATCTCTGCTGGTGTGGTGCGCCACTCAGGTTCCCGAATTATTTATCTGTGCCTGGAAGCCACTGCATGGAATTCTTTCGCCCCCTGCGGGGGCTGGGTTCACGGGGGTCTCCGGCTTCCCCAGGCTTGCGCCTGGGGCTACCCGTCTGACGCCCGCGGCGCGGGCTGCGTGCTCGTATTCATGCAGACGGGTATTGGGGCGGGAAGGTTTACGGCGGCGGCGGGTGACGAGCATTATGGAGGGGGTGGAGACGGAACACAAATCGTTTCAGATCGAGGAGATCACGGACGGGCATGGCGCGGTGGACGAGGCGCGAACGCTGCTGCTGGAATACGGCCGCTTCGTAATCGCGCAGCCAGGCGTGGCGCGTTTCTGCTTCGGTACGCTCGAAAGCGAGGCCGCGCGATTGCCGCAGAGCTACATCGAGCAGGGCGGCGGATGCCTGGTGGCGTGGGCGAACGGCAAGGCAGTGGGATTCGTGGCCTGGCGCGCGGTGCCGGAAACGGTGGCTCGCGAGGCGTGGGAGTTGAAGCGGCTGTGGGTGCGGGACGAAGGCCGGGGAATGGGCCTGGGCAGGGCGCTGACCCAGGCAGTGCTCGACCGCGCGGCCACGGCTAAGCGCAAGGCGGTGTATCTCGACACGGTGCCGGGGGCTATGACGGCCGCGCACCGGCTTTATCTCGATATGGGATTCGTTCCGTGCGCGGCATACAACGATAACCCGGTGGAAGAACTGGCTTATCTCGTAAAACACCTCTGATAGCGATGCGTGGAGGAGAAAGGTAACCAGAGGGTAAATATGTACCTGGTTTTCCGCCTTGTGCCGGCTAGTTGCGCATGTTAACTCTTGAGTCAATAGTCCCACGATCGCTGCGTTGAGCTCGTTCACCCGTGGGCACGACAGAAAGAGGAGAGCCGTGATGAAGATCGGCACCACGATTCGTGCGCACAGGTTGCAACGCGGGTTTTCGCAGGGTGATATCGAAAAGAAGACCGGCCTGCTGCGTTGTTATCTTTCGCGAGTGGAGAACGGGCATACGGTTCCATCGCTCGACACGCTTTCGAAAATTGCCATGGCGCTCGACCTGCCGATCGCTCAATTCTTCGCTGACGACAGTGTGAGCCGCCATTTAAACGGGCATAAGATTTCCGATGACGAGCTGCGTTTTCTGACCCAGATCCGGCGCTACTCCACCAGCCTGAACGACAGCGACCGCAAGCTGCTGCTGGCGATGGTGAAGAAGTTCGCGACGGCGACGGTGCGGTAGAGAGTCGGCGGTTCCATCAACTAGAAATGAATTGGGTGGGGCGCCCCGGGCGCGCAGGAACGCGCCGAGG